>CAMWSZ010000118.1 GCA_947177005.1 uncultured Clostridia bacterium
AGATACTTCTCCCCACAGAAAAGGGACAAAGCAAGCTGGCCCCCTCCGAGATCATCTATGTGGAACCCTGGGGGCGGGGCGTAAGGCTCCATCTCACCGGCGGGCCGATCGAAACCACCGCAAAATTTTCTGATTTGGCAGCGTTATTGCCGGAGCGAAGCTTCACCCTCTGCCATCGGACGATTTTGGTCAACCTCGCCTTTGTCAAGCATCTGCGCCCCCATGAAATAGAACTTGCTGACGGAAGAACGCTCCCTGTCAGCAAGTATCGGATCTCTAATTTGAAAAAGCGGCTGCTGGGATATGTGCATGGTTAGTCCAGCGGAATTGCCAGCTTCACGCTGTAATGGTCTGTGCCGTATTCTGTGTCCAGAAGATCCTCATACCGCGCCACGATCTGCTTGATAATTTTCATCCCCAAACCGTGTCCCGGTGCGGTTTCTTTCTGGATATGGTCCAGTGTTGTGGAGTTCTCGCAATAAAGCAGGAAGAAATGTTTTGTGACGCCCATATGCAGCTTGATATAAGGCCGCTCCACTCCGGTTGCAGAGGCCCCCTCCACCGCATTGTCCAAAAGATTCATCATCAGCGAACACAGTTCCGCGTCCGACAGGGGCAGCTTGTCCGGCGCTTCCATCCGGGCGATCTCCACCGCGATCCCGGCGTCAGCGGCGGCGCTCAATTTGCCGTTTAAGATCACATCCAGCATTTCATTTCCGCTCTGTACCACAGGGCGGATTTTTTCATTCTTTCCAATCAGCTCATCCAGATACGCAGCCGTTTTTTCGTCGCCGGTGGTCTGCCGCAGAAGCAGGAAATGCTTCACCATATCGTGGCGGAGCATCATCACCTGTTCATTCTGCCGCCGCATGGCCTCATAGCTGGCCTGGGTCAATTCCTGACGCTGGGCCAGCAGACGGGCCTCCGTCCGGCGGGTGATCTCCCGGCGCACCGCTTCCGCCAGGGCCGTGAACAGCGCCGCCGCCGTCATAATTCCCGCCAGAGGGTAGAGCAGCATCCCCGGTGAGCGCCCGTCAAACCGCCAATACCCCAGCGCCGCCCACAGCACTGCCCCTGCCGCCGTCAGCGGACAGAATACGCGGTAAAACCAGCTCCGTTTCCACTCCAGAGTCCCGCAGACCAGCGCCGCCGACACCCCGGCCAGACCCACCACCGGCAGCGCCATCATAAACTCCAGCGTCAAGACTTCCGTGATCTCCATGACGGCCAGCGCCGCCGCCGCCGCACCCTGCGCTCCGGCAAACACCCATACCGCCGCCCGCCGCCATTTCGTCAGCCGTGAACCCAGAAACACCAGCAGCAGCGTCAAAGACAGCTCACGGGCCATCGTTGCCGCGTCCACCGGCAGAGGCCCGAAAGAAACATTGGGCAAAAGCGACAGCGCCAGCCGCCCCGCCAGCCAGAAACAGGCCAGCAATCCGCCGCACAGCGCGTCCAGGACCGGCCGCCCCTGCCAGGCCTGCCACAGAAACAGCCCAAGCAGCAGCGTCCCGGCGGCAAAGGCCAACGCCGCCGGGACCGCAGTCTGAAAGCTCTCCGCTACCAGCGCGCTCTCGTAGGCATAGCCGCAGTACAGCGTCACGACACAGGGCCACACCTTGGTGTCCGGTTCCTGCAATTCTCCGCCGTCGGGGTCCGTGGATTGGGCAATGGTCAGGGTTTTCCCGGCGTAGTTCCGGGGCAGCGTCACCAGCACCGGCTCCTCCCGAAACCACTCGGAGACAGGCAGGCGCAGATACCCGATGCGGTTGTCCAGCTCCGGGCAGTCGGTGTAGAGCAGATCACCGTCCAGAAAGACCGCGAAATTGCGCTCCGCCGGTTCCAGGCGGAGAATGGGGCTGTCCACCTGCTCAGTCATCACACGGGAGAAATAAAAGGTCTGTCCAAACTCGCCCAGCCCGGTAAAGCCGGCATAGCCGTCCGGGACCAGCTCCGTGACCGCGTCCCCCTCCTGAGTGAACACCGTCCAGCCCTTTTGATCGTAGACCCAGCCCTCCGGTATGGCCTCGCCCTCCCAGAACAGGGACAGGTCACAGGTCCGGTTCTCCATCGGCCTCATACACGCCAGCAGCAGAGCGCCGGACACCGCGCACAAGGTCAGGGCGAGAATCGCCGCCGCTCCGAAGCGCGTCCATTTTTTCATGGCCGTTCCTCCTTCCGGCACTTTTCTAATCATAGCGTACCATTCCAGGAGAGGTCTGTCAACCGCCCCGACTGTCCACTCGAACGCAAAAAATGCCCACTCGCGCAGGAGCTATTGATTTTCTCAAAATTTTCCCATACTATATCAGCTATAGATACTATACCCTTGTTCGGTAAACTCTTACAAATGGAGAGATTACGCTTATGAAGCAAAAAGGAAAAATCCGTCTGTTATTATGTGCCTTTGTAACGGCGGCGCTGCTGGCCGGGTGCGGCAGTCAGTCAGCGCCGGAGCAGAGCCGGACCCCAACGCCGCCCGTGTCCACGGACACCCTGACCCCCTCCACGCCAAAACCGGCGGAACCGCCCGTCCAGGGCCAGACCGCTACGATCTATGTGGGGACAAAAGCGGGCGGCTTTGCAGAGTATCCACTGGAGTATGAGGAGGAACTGACCCCGGAGATTTTGATACAGAGCATCGCAGACCTGACCGGCTGGGACTTGACGCTGGCTGAGGAAGTTACCAGCGGAAAGGGCGGCATGAGTGTGTGCCTTGCCAATACTTCTTCGCTGTTTTCCGGCCCGCCCGAATCGCAGAGGGACGAGTTTCATATGTTCAGCGCGGAGCAGCTTGCCGAGACGATTTTGGACAGCATCCAAAAGACTTTGCAAGAGGGCTTCACCGGTGAGGACGGCGACCCGGACGCACTGGATATCTGGTACTACGCAGAGGACAACCAGCCGCTGGAGCTGCCCGACATTGGCCGCTCCTGGCCCATCGACCAGCCCTATCAATGGGTGGCGGGTGAATAAGACGAGTGACAAAAGACCATTGGAAGGGGACGCGCCCCACCTGTAGGGGAACTCTACGGGCCAATTTCTTTTGAATGTAGGAGGACACCACCATGACCATCCATAAAACCATAAATAAATCCGCGCCGACCGTCAGCCTTGAGGGAAGGACCCTTACCGCGCCGGAGCCTCCGGAGGCTGCACGCCAGCGGTCTCCGCCCGGGCGGTTGTATCAATCGCGGGACGGGTCATCCGTGCGAAGTCCTGCGGCAGGCTGACGGGAGCCTTTGGGTACACAACTGGATTCGCAGTAGGACTGTTTTACCTAGAGCCAATTTTTGTGCTGATTCTGGGCCTTGACAGCTTGGAGCACCTTGGCCCCTCCCGTACTTAATTTCAGCATAAAACGAAAAGGAGAGAAACATTATGAATTACGAAATCAAAGGAGAACCCATGCCTGTAGTCATCTGTCATCTGGACGCCGGCGAGTCAATGGTTACGGAGAGCGGAGCCATGGTGTGGATGAGTCCCAATATGGAGATGCAGACCTCCGCCGGCGGCGTCGGCAAAGCCTTCAGCCGGATGTTTTCCAGCGAGTCTATGTTCCAGAACATCTACACCGCCAAGGGAGGACCGGGCATGATCGCTTTTGCATCCAAATTCCCCGGCGCGATCCGTGCGGTAGAGCTTGGGCCGGGCAAGACCATTATCGCCCAAAAGTCCTCCTTCCTGGCATCGGAGCAGGGGGTCGAACTGTCCGTATTCTTCCAGAAAAAAATGGGCGCGGGCTTCTTTGGCGGCGAGGGCTTCATCATGCAGAAGCTCTCGGGACAGGGGACCGTTTTCCTGGAGGTTGACGGCTCCGTAGTGGAGTACGACCTGGCGGCAGGAGAGAAGCTTATCGTGGACACCGGCAATCTGGCGATGATGGACGAAACCTGCTCCATCGACGTCCAATCCGTCAAGGGCGTGAAGAACGCGCTGTTTGGCGGTGAGGGCTTCTTCAATACCGTCGTCACCGGTCCGGGGCATGTGGTGCTCCAGACGATGCCGCTGAGTACCTTTGCCCAGTCGATCGCCCCGGCTATACCCAACAAGAGTTAAAGACAGAAATTATAAATCGGTTCAGAAAAGCAGAAAAGGCCGCTGCCCCTCTCCAGGGCAGCGGCCTTCGCAAGCGCTGATATTCTTTTTAATTCCCCTTTAACACTACAACGAACGGATTTGCTAATGGTGAATACCACAAACAAATTGAGGTTTTAGTGAAGTTTACAACATGGCCAATTCACAACTTATTTGTGACAAGAAAGTTTGCGAATTTTCCATCGTTTGTTATAGTGTTTTCATTAACAATAAAAAGAATCTAAAAAACCTCGGATTTTTTGTTACCAGACACTAATTCTGTCTTCTTCGGCCATATACATCCCATCGCCTTCTTTAATGTCATAGGTCTCGTAAAATTCCGGCAGCTGCATCAGGGTGATATTTATTCTCAGATAATCCATGGGGTGGGTATCCTGATAGATGATAAGTTCACAGTATTCCCTGGAACAGACACATTTCCACAGTTTAGAGTATGCCCTGAAAAAAGCATCGTAATCGAAATTCTCCTTTTCTTTTGCCAAAAGCAGCATACACTTTACACCGGCCATGTCGGCAATGGCCTCTCCCTGTACATTGTTTCCGGGATAATTCTCACCGCCGTCAAAAGGAACAACGGTATTGTAATAGTTAACCAATTTCTGTGCATGTTCATGAAAAGCGGCATAATCTTCATCTGTCCACCAGTTTGCAAAATTTCCGTCTTTGTCAAACTGCGCTCCATTTGTATCAAAAGCATGAGAAAGCTCATGTCCGATCACAGTGCCGATTCCGGCAAGCTTTTCTTCTTCTGTCATATCGGGACTGTAAAAATTCCCTTCTAAAATGCCGGCAATGATATAGATGGCATTAGTTGACGAATCATAAAACGCATTTGCATCGGTAAGAGACATATCGTCTGCCCAGGATTCCCGGTCTATCTCTGTATTCACTTTTGCTTTCTCCTGTTCCCTCAGATAATTGTCTATTTCAAAAATGGCGTTATAAAAAGAGCCGCCATCTTCTCTTGCGGTGATCTGAAGTTTTTCCGTATCCTCCCATTTATCCGGATAAGCCACGTTGAGGGTGATATGATCAAGCTTTTCCAGTGCTTTTTCCCTTGTTTCGTCAGACAGCCACTCCTCCGAAGTCAGCATCGTCCGGTATGCCTCAATACTCTCGTTTATAATTTGGGTAACATCGTCCCGCATCTCTTCGGTGACATATTCCCTCGCATAAACCTTGGAAAGGCTGGTCTGCAGGAATAGCTCTACCGTATTAAGGGCCAGTTCCTCATCGGGCCTGCTTCCTGTAATGCCGAAGGCCTCATGGCTGATCTCCTGTATGGCACGGTATGTTTCTTCATCCAGGAACGTTCCATACGTCAACAGCGTCTGTACCAGAACGTAACTTTTTAGCTGCTCCAGGTTTTCTTCCGTATAAAGTTCATTGAGTTTGGAAAGCCACTCCGGCTGCTCCAGATTGATTTTCTCGCTGTTTTCCAGGCCCATGGTGTTTATAATCGCCGTGAGCGGATAGTTTGGCGACATTTCCGCCAGTTCTTCCATGGTCACTTTATTCAAGATTTTCTCCATGACATCAGGCGAATACGTTTCTGCTGTGGACAACATGGAGGGGGCCAGGGCCTCCTCAAAGGCGTAGGCATTGTCAATGATCGCTTCGGCCTCTTCTTTATCATATCCGGCTTTCCCCAGAAGCAATCCGGCCTCTTCCCTGTAAGCTTTTAAAGACCGTTCCCCAACAGAGGTAAGATTCTCATATTCATCCGAATCGTCCAGGGAAAGAGGCGTACCGCCGATATCAAGGCAATACCACCGGGCGTCCTCCATATCTGCTGTAAGGCCGGTCCCTGAAAGGCTGGCTCCATAAAGCACGCCTTCTTCTGAACTTAAATACTTTGTCAGATCCTCAAGGGTTTCGATTTGCTGGATGATCTCGATATGGGGCATCAGTTCCGATATTCCCGCCGCGTTCCTCGCGTCCCAGTCCAGCCACATGGCATATAATTCCCGAAGCAGTTTTGCGTCATGTCCCTCAATGGTGTCATCTGTTACGATCCTCAGCAGGCGCTTATCTATTATATCCTGCACTTCCTGAAAACCGTCTTCGCAGACCCGTCCTTCTCTGAGTGTTGTGTCTTTCAGGTAATCATAATTCACCGCAAGATTATAATCATCCTTTAAATCCGCCTGGTTGTCCGCGGTCACCGTTCCGACCACGTTGGTATTGATCCAAGGCGTCATTTTTTTCTCAGCGCTCTCGGCCACGCCGGAAGAGCCGGTTTCCGACGGTTCGGAGACCTGGGCACCTTGCGCGGCGTCCTGTTCCCCCCTTTGGCATCCGGCCAATGACAGCATCAGAACGGCAGCTAAAAACATTAGAACTAATTTTTTCAATTTCATTTTCTCCTTTCACGATCAGGCATTGCCTTTATCGTCCTCCCAAAAATTTTACAGACTGGCCGCGGAACGGCTTGTCTCTGCAAGCACGTCCCCGACATCGACGTATTCCGCTTCAACGATAAAATAGTCCCCCCTCTCCATGGACATCGTTCGCTATGTAAATGGCAACACTGGTGTCTGTAAGAAAGTAATGATAGATTTCATCTTTATGCCATTACTTTCTTCACTTTCTCGACAGATTATCCGTGCATACAATTACATCTACAGCGTAGCAGAAATTTGAATTGTTGGCAATAGGTTTTGCACGACTGGGTCAAAAACCTGCACGAGTGGGCATTTGGAACGGTTGACACCTCCCTATTACAGTATATTTACGGTGAGAGGCGCGGCAGCCAGCCGCGTCTTTTTCTGCATCGTTGCCAAAACTATTAGAATGGGAGGGCATTGCTCTGACGTCACCCTCCAAGGACTGACACGTCCGTCAGCCAGTCCGCCATCTCCAGCAAACCGAGCAAGGGCGACACTGTGACCGTCAGCCCCAACAGGCCCAGCGCGGGAGATAAAGTCACTATCCAGCCCAAGCTTGACAACGGGTATGAGATAGACAAGATTACCGTCACCGACAGGAATGACAAGCCTGTGACCGTTACAAAGAACCAGGACGGCATCTATTCCTTTACCCAGCCCAACGGCACAGTGAAAGTGGAGGTCAGTTACAAGCCCACAGAAACAACACCCGTAGAAACAACCTGGAACAATCCTTTTACAGATGTTTCTGAGGGTGCATGGTGCTATGACGCAGTACGGTATGTCTCCGCCAATGGGCTGATGAACGGTTACGGTAACGGATGCTTTGGCCCCGAAAATAACCTGTCCCGCGCCCAATTCGCGCAGATTCTTTATAACAAAGAGGATAGGCCCGGCGTCAACTATCTCTTGCAGTTTGAGGATGTTTCCAATGATGCATAGTACACCGAAGCCATCCGATGGGCCGCCAGCCAAGGCATTGTGGGCGGATATGGAGACGGGCGCTTCGGCCCCAACAACAGCGTCACCCGTGAGCAGTTGGCGGTCATGCTCTGGCGCTATGTTGGGAGACTTGCTGCAACCAATAGAGAACTGCACTTCACCGACGTAGACCAGATCGGCGAATATGTCCTTGACGCTCTGCGCTGGGCCACGGAACTCGGCGCTGTCAATGGCTATAGCAACGGAGAGCTGCATCCCAAGGAACTGGCGACCCGCGCACAGGTGGCGCAGATGCTAAAAAATTTCTTGGAGAACCAATAATTTACAAATCCTGGGCGGCGGGATGAAATGAACCCGCTACCCAAGGTTTTGTTTTTGTTCGCATCATCATAAGCAAGTCTCACATTTCCCCTTGACAACAGCTTTAGAAATACTCTTTCGATGACCAGCTCCTGATGTATGCCCAGCGACCGAACGCTACCGCCTGCGCCAGCATGGAGCTGTGGAATACAACTATGCGGCGGTGGATTAAGCCCGGTTCAAAGGGCATCGCCCTGATTCACAAGAACAGCAGGGGCA
>CAMWSZ010000119.1 GCA_947177005.1 uncultured Clostridia bacterium
TCTTAGGGGCAAAATATTTGCAGTTGTTGTAAGTTTTTCCCATTTAGGCGCTTCAAAATTCAGACTCTATCCGGATTTGAACTGCCGACCTCATCCTTACCAACACCCAAATTGAATTTCTCATAACATTTTCCGCTTATTTATAGTCGTTTCCGCTCCAGCACAAATCGTTTCCAGCACTTTTTAAAGGTAGGGCCTCCGGTGTTTCCAGAGCTGTCTGTGGCTGGTTATGTGGTCAGAAACCCTTGTAGCACTTGAGTTTCCATGCCTGAAGCAATATTGTTCCAGGCCAAGAAAGGGGGCAAATTTAAATCAGACCACCTAAGCAGACTGTCAACTCAGTGGGAATATCAAGCGATGAATTGCACCAGTGTCTACAATGAGAAGCGACTTTGATCGTAAGTATTGCATGATTTATCAAATTTGTTCGGTAGGTAATAGCTGCGAAAAAGTAATACTTCGGTATGGATTGCTCCCGCGGGTCAGCATATTTAAGTTATCATATCCCAATACCTTTACTAAATTAGAAATTTGGGTTCCATTTGCCTGCTTATCATGATAAAAGATTATTTATCAGGCATAGAGCGCAAGATTTCTTGAATTTCCGCAAGGTGCGTAGCAGTAAAGCGGATGCTTTCCTTCCCGATTGCTACATCAACGCAGCCGCCGACAATCCTCGCCGCCTTGAGCGCCGCAACAAAGGGAGCTTCACGACCGCGTTTACCTTTTGGCGCATTGGCAAATCGTATTGCTTCAAACTTTTTGCTGCATTCAAGACACAACGCAACTCTTGTTTGAGGGAAAAAGTATCGAGGGGCGGCAATGATATTGTTTACTTCCATCAACTCATAAGGCTTTACCTTGCGGCACATTTGACAAAAGCAGCGCCCATGGACACCGTCAGGGGTGTATTTTTTCAGCGTCTGTTCGCGAACAGTTCTGTCATCAAGTCCAAACTCCCTGCCCGATGAGTCTCTCGCCTTATGGACTGTGAGCTCGACTTTTCGTGCCACGATTTTGATTGGATTATTCAGCAGTGTCTGAATGTGCTTTCTCAGCCTTCCCATGTTTGACACCGGATTCTCTGGGAATTCGAGATCATCGTCATCTTGGCCGGATTGCATTGTAATGTATTCAAGGCCGTATTCATCAATCAGGTCATCGGACAGTTGACCGTTGCGGTGAAAATTTCTAAGAATTTCTTCGCCGTTTTCAAAGTAATCATCGGTAAAGTCTTCAATATCATCTTCTGTCAAATCCTCAACATACAATATATCCTGATAATGAATCTTCGACAATAGATGATATTTTAAGTATTCCGCCAATTGCCTGCACTCGTCATGCACGGCGATCGACAGCACAATGCCGGACCGGAAATATCCCATCGGTTCGTTGCAGATAAATACTCCTGTATCGATAATTTTTCCAAGCTGGTTCCTGAGGGGAATAAATTCTCTCATACCCATCAAGATCTCTTGTGATCGATATCGTACAAAAGAACCCTTAAAAAATTCTTCCATTAGATATTTATAGATTTCAGCAGTATCGCTTCCGCGGATGATATCTCGTAGCCCGTCATTATAGCGGCTGCGTTCCCATTCGGCGTTCATCTCATTGATGTTTACGCCAAATATCTTCTCACAGGTCGATTTAGGCAGGATACGCTCATTCAAAACATAGTAATTATGCTCTGACTTTGTGCAGTTTTTCTTGACAAAGATCACATCGTCTTTCCATGGAATGTATTGCGTCTGATTCCCCTGTACGCTGAATACCGGAATGATGGGAGCTTCTTTCAAGGATAGCAGATATTCTTCCGGAACACTTTGCAAATAGGCATAAAAACTTTCCCGGAAAATATCATTTTCAATATAGTTGCCTGCATATTTCTTCAACAGCGGGATCACCTGCGCGAATGGCGCCTCTACACAGCCCATTGCATTCAGATTGGAATCGAAGGATTCGTCCCTTGGAATATCCAATACTGTCGTGGCGGGGATTGCGCCAAAGCAACCGGCCTCAAACAAATAATTCGCTGCTTCGGGGAAACGGTACGCAGCGCTGCTCTTGACCGAAACGAATACGCTTCTTTCAAAAGTCGGCAGCAGGTTTGCTGTCCTGACCTCCGATAAGAAGTCGTATTGGTTCAGATACTCACAGTCAGAAAAATCATTCGTATATACCGTTTGTGTCCCCTGGCGGCGAGGAACAAATCTGACCAAGCGCAAAACCTTATGCCGGTCATTGCGCTTTATTTCATCCATGATGGAAAGCAATGATGCGTATACCTCTGCCCTGACACGATCATTCCATAGGCGGCTTCCAAACTCGATTTCTTCTCTTGAGGTGGTCAGCATAAACGGGGCGTCAACCACAAGCGGAATCTTGATCCTGTGCCTTGTAGGCAGACCGCAATACAGAGGATAGTCCTTCGCCGCGCCCTTATCCGGGATATAGCAGACAATGCTTTGGCCGCTGGAAATACTGCGCAATCCATTTTCTCTTTCCCTTAAGGCTTCATCACTCATCGAAAAATGATGAATGAAACGCCTGAATGTGTGCTGCCGTTTGTTAATGGTAACCGTCCGGATATTGTCGGAATCCTCAATTGTGATGAAGGTATTGTTGATCCTGATTTTACGGAGTTTTCTGAGACACAGGCAGAACTCCAGCATGTCCTTTTCGCTGTAGTTGGACAACCGGATCCCCTGTTTCAAAACAATCTCCATCCGTGTTCCGAGAGTATTATCATGCTGGTCCTTTAAGCTTTCCGGGATCGTGGGCGCTTTTGCAAGCAAAGAAAAATGATACATTCCGCTATGAATCCGCACCTCAGAGGCGATCGAAAAAATTGTTTTGAAGCCTACACCCTTTTCGCCAATTTTGGCAGCATCCTGATTCATGAGATGGGCTTTTGTAGATTCACCAATCGCGGTGATCGACCGAATATTTCCCCGGGTAAAACCAACCTCATTATACTCTGTGACGATCTTCGATTGGTCCTGGCGTAAGGAAAACTCCGGAACGATGCCCTCTCCATATTCACAATCATCAGCATTTTGGAGCAGTTCTTGAATAAAGCGCACAGGGCTTATGCCTGACCGCAATATCAGGTCAATATAATTTTGATATTGCTGTTTTCCGATGGCATCTCTGCCAAGCTGGCGGTTATTCCGTAATTCACGAAGGTAATCTTCGGCACTGCCTTCGTCGGACTCCGAGAGCCGATTCAAGCGATCGGATATTTCCTTGTGCTTCATTCTGATGGAAAAAGTATCTTTACTATCCACCGCATAGCAAAATGTGGAGAAGGAGGTCAACGGGTTCCTTACAGACAGCACAAGCGCGTTATAACACGGAAAATACTGATCTTCCCCGATATCGATCAGCACACACTTTTCTTGACACCATCTCAAATATCTCTCAACGGCTTTTGGAGTTTCGCTTAGCTTAAAATCCTGATACAAGGCGTCTTGAATCGGCGTTTGCATCGCGGACAGGACCCGATACACGGGCCGCCTTCCCGCTTGCAGACATTTTTTTGCATATTCGCCAAAAAGCTTTGCAATGTCCTCATATCGCATGAAAAGGCCAACCTGCTCCTGCGTCAATTCAAATGTCTCTGACGGGATATTAGACTCCATAGGATGAAACTCAGCCGCATTCAGATATTGCAAGATCCGCCCTGTCTTTGCCGGATCTTTGAGCGCGATAGAAAACAACCGCTGATAAATATTCCGCTCGCTCTGAATTCCAATGTTGGCAAATGATTTCTGTTTAGGAAACGTAAAAAGTTCTTTTGAAAGAGGCAGTAAAAAATATGCCTCCTCGGGCTCGTAGATTTCCTCTGCGCTGTCAAAGCAGAATACTTTATCAATGTCAACAAAGTGTTCGCTGCTGGTAAAGAAAATCGGCAGTTTGGAAAAATGCCCTCCTTTGAACGATTCCTGGGAACTAAGACACTTTTCTTTTCCGTTGTTATCTGCAAACAAGCTTCGGTTCACGCTTGGCAAATATGCTATAATGTCATTCTTAATGATTCTCGCCCAATCCTGATACGCATAGTCCAACAGTTCAGATGAGTATCGGATGGCGTCCCGGAACCAAATGTTATTCTCCTGAGGATCAACGAATTCTCTGGATGCGTCCAGCTTAAATGGAACATGGCAGACCACAGGTACATTGAAACGAAGCTGGGTTGGCAGGAAAGAATATAGCGCTCCATTTCCAACAGTGTCCAAATACTCCGGGTAAGGAAATACAACCTGTAAGGTCATTGGTTTGCCGCCGTTACTGCCCACCTTTGTTTTCGCGCCATATCGTGATTTGCAGGCGGCTTCACCAAAGACGACAGAAGATGTATAACGGGTGCAGTAAATTTCTTCTACGACATTTCTCTCTAAGCCCAGTTCATAATCATGGAGATCGACCGAAATATGTACGTCCTCATCCTTATAGAATTTTGATGAGACGGGGTTGCCCGGCCTGCTGACTCGGAATTCCATTGTTCGGAATTCATCATAGTACATCCTGAGAGAAGTCAGCTTATTGAGAAAGAGAAGGGGATTTCTGCTAAATAAAGCATCCTTATTGCAATATTGCTCCTTTATTTCACTATAAATACTGCTGGCTTTCCCTCCCGGAACAGACAATGTCATCTCCGTTCCAGGACAATACTCGTGCGTTTGGTAGCTTGCAATCGGTATTGTAAAGTTTTCTTTATGTAATTCAAAGGAGAACCAGCCGCTGCGAATCAAAACGGTATTCGTAACGCCAAAAACAGACTTAAAGCCAATGCCCTTTTCACCGATCTCATTTTTTCCGGCGGATACATTCTTCGCAGCCTCGGCGATGCCGGTAATGGCAAATACGTTGAATGGAGTAAAACCTTCCTCGTTGTAACGAAGCACGATCTTGTCGTGGTTAAAGTCAAAATGAATGTCCAGAGAATGGTCCTCAGTATTGGCAAATTCACAGTCATCTACATTTTGAATTAACTCAAAGATGAAGCGGAGGTTATTCGAATACAGGCCATCCTCCCCGACCGACAGCAAAGAATTGAGCAGTTGAGGATAGTTATCACCGTGGAGCTTGTCCGCTTCCGCAACGCCTTCACGGAATTTCCTCAGCAACGACAAGAAATCCTGCGCATTCGTCAGCGAAGCTATTTCCACCGCTTCCACCGACTTTAACCCGTCCCGCAATTCCTCTAATTGCTGTAATGTGATATCCGCCCGCTGCATAGCTCCGAATTTCTGAAAAAGTCGATCCAGTAGGGCCATATATTACATCTCCTCTACAACAATGATGCCGTTCGCCAAGAGGGTAGTATGAATATCTGAACGTGTTTGATCCGCTTGAATGCTTGCTGCTCTTTTGTCAAAATCAGCTTGAACTGTCTCCAATTCGCCCATTTTCATTCGCTTTATCTGGTCATCAAAAGTATCGCTAATTTGCTGCTCCAACGCTCTGACTCTGTTTCGATGCGTATTTTCAAGACTTTCGAGCCTAAACATGGCTGTGTTCGCCGCATCAGAAAGATACTTCTCCTTTGCGGCCTTCCACTCCTGCGCATGGAGCAATTCCAGGGCATCCCAAGACGGGTCGTGCTCCACTTGACCCGTCAGTTCCGTAGGGCTGCTCTCAAGGATGTCAGGCAACTCACGTGAAATCGCGGCGTTCTCGCATATGGTCACAAGGCGGGAATAAGGATTGGAGCCGGTATATCTCCACGCATAGATGGAGAAGGGATAGACTCCGACCGGAAGCGTATCGGACCGATGCTTAATCTTCAGATATGAAGTATTTTCAGCCGTAAAGTACTTAGCCGCCTGTCTTGCGAACGGATGCAGCGCGGTAATGAACAGACTGTCTCGATTTTTGGATGCGGATTCAGCGTCAAATGTAATGGAAATTGTCGCCTTTTTGCCGCTTAAATAGTTTTCCCATGTCCGTCTTACCGCACTTCTAACTCCTTGCAGATTCCGCAGGTCTGCCAGAATGGCGGCCCTTGCGTCAGCGGATAGGCGCAAGGTTTTATTTGCGCTATCGCCCAGAATATACATTCCGGAGCCGATTCTCTCGTTGAGGTAGTGCGTAATAAGCAGTTGAATCGTTTGCTGCGTCAACCACGGATTTTCCGCTCTGCGAATCTCCTGTGTGGTTGTAAATTCGGAAAGGTCAAACCCAAACAGTTCTTTTTCTTCATCTTCCAAGCGGTTCATTTCCATGATTTTACGAACCTCGTTGTCGGCCATCTGTTCAAGTTTTTTAATACACTCACTGTCGGAAAGCCTGGAGTCAAGGACAAACCTCTAGATTTGTGCGGCGATGCCGCCAAGGATTTCTTCGCACTCGCCAATGCTGTTCTCGAAAACACCGATACGCATCAAACAGCGTTCATAAATATCAGCATCTACCGTTCCTTTGGTAATGACATTATAGATGTTTACGGCTTCGCTTCTTTGGCCTCTGCGATCAATTCGGCCGATACGCTGCTCGATACGCATTGGATTCCAGGGTAGGTCGTAGTTGATCATGGTGTCGCAGAATTGATAGTCAAGACCTTCCGATCCGACCTCTGTAAACAGAAGAATATCAATAGCGTCCGGATTTTCTCTTTCCAGCTCAAAGCGGCGCTTCAGCTCGTAGCGCTGTTCATCCTTCACGCTTCCATCCACCTGCTCAACGCGCTGCCCTTTGGATTGCAGTTTCTTTTTGAGATAGGCCAACGTGTGCCGGAATGTGCTGAACAGCATGATTTTGTTGTTGCCGTCAGCTTGCTTTTGCTGAATGATCTCGTACACTTTTTCAATCTTCGGATCGCGATCCGGCAGGGCTTCTGCCAGCGCAAGCACATTCTTTGCCAAGCGAACCAGCGTCTCGGAACTATCGGAATCCAAGTCGTAATCTTTAAAATCAAGTTCCGGATCATCATTCATGCTCTGAAAGCGATGCTCAATCATATCGCGAATATGGGGAGCAAGTCCAAAAATACAACTCGCCGCCTGCCGCCGGATCGTACTGATCATGAATGGAACAGCCCTTGCGCCATGCAGCGCCGCCAGTGAGCTGGCCTCAAACCGCAGCAATTCATCATGAAGCTGCCTCTGCTCAGGCGTAAATTCCGTTTCAATCGTTATGCTGCGTCTGACGCAAAAATCTTGAATATCACGTCTGCGGGTTCGGTTAATCATGGTGCTGAAACTGTGCAATGACTCGACATCTGAAATTAAGCGAACACGATCCTCACGTGATATGTCCTCTTGCTCAAGCCGCGTCAGGATGTCGTCATACAGCGGGTTGCCTGCAATAACGCTGTCCCCCCACTGCGTTTTTCTAACCTGAAGCAGTTCTTGCGCCGCCTTGGTTTGCCAGTTTCCGTCCGTGCTTCGGATTGTGCGAACGCACTTTGAAATATATTCGTTGGGCTTGGACATCATATGGAATGTTTTCTGGTCTATGACAATATCCGGGCGCAATATATTAAGCAACGTGAATAGATCATCATCGCCGGTCTGAAGCGGGGTCGCCGTTAGCATAACAACCGCGTCAGCATGATCGCAGAAAAATTTTGTGCATTTATAGGCGAACGCCTTTTCCTTGTCCATACTGCCGTTTCGAATGTGATGTGCCTCATCAACGATAACGAGATCAAAATGTGGAGCTGGTTCAAGGTCTGACAGGCCAAAATTTTTCGCTCTATTGGAGCTTTCACCGCTGTATGCGCGGCCATCCAAGATGGAGTACGGAATAATCGCTTTATAATACCGCTGCGGCCATTCACCGTCACGATCTGTATCCGAGATTGCCTGCCGCAGGGTTGCCCCGTCCAGCGGAATAAAGTCCTCATCAAAGCGTTTCATTTCCAATTCCCACTTGCGTTCAGCCACGAGTGGGCGAGGGCAGATAATCAGGAGTTTCTCCCACTCCTGCCGGGCGGCTAATTCTTTAATAATCAGTCCGGCGTCAATCGGTGTT
>CAMWSZ010000120.1 GCA_947177005.1 uncultured Clostridia bacterium
CAGTACGACCGTCTCCGCCAGTTGTTCAAGGGCGCAGTCCTCCGCCTCCAGATAAGCATTGACGGCGGGCTGTTCCTCAATCGGGATGGAGAAGGTCATCTCAAAAGTCTGCGGTTCTTCCGGCTCCTCATCAACGTCCCCGCCGTCCTCTGGTTCGTAGTTCAGAATATCTCCGAGCTGACGGTCATAGTCGTCGAGAAGCCCTTGCAGCTCCCATTCGTCAAAGCCTGTGAGTTCGACCGCCCCGGCCTCATCCAGTTCGTTTAAGAGGGCTGCCAGCTTGTCATTATCCCAGCGGCCTTTCGCCCGGTTGAGCAGGACGTTGAGAATCTTTTCATCGTGTAGTGATAAGTTTACGACCACGACCTCCGCCTGCGTCTGACCAGAATTGATAAGGATGCTGAGCCGCTGGTGTCCGCCCACAAGGTTGCCCGTGTCTTGATTCCAGATAATCGGTTCGACATAGCCAAACTCTTCCATGCTGGCCGCCAGTTTTTGATATTGCGCGTCTTCCGGCTTGAGCTGCTTTCTGGGGTTGTAGTCGGACGGCTTAATGGCCGAGAGAGGCATTATCCTGATTTCCATATACTTCCTCCTTGCTCCTGCGGGTAAAGAGATAGAAGAACGGGGTATCCAGCAGGGCAAGGCAGGCTTTCAGGAGATATTGCCCGATGATAATTCCCACAAGGTTTGCCCGCCCTTCTGCGGTGTAAATCCAGCCGAGTCCAAAACCGAAACTGATCGTTGCATAGATCACGGTATCCCATATCTGGCTTGTCATGGTGGAGCAGTTATTCCAAATCCAGCGTCCGCCCGCGACAGAGCCGTGCTTTTTGATATACCAGTCCCGCAGTCCGTGGAAAACCAGCACGTCCCACGTCTGCGACACTTCATAGGCACAGAGGCTGCCGATAACAAAAATCCAGTTTTGGCCGAGCAATGTCTGATAGGCTGTGTCCATGCCTGCGTCAACTGCGGGGAAAAGCCCTGTCAGAACAATGCAGGCGGTGGCGAAAAGCTGCCCGATAAAGCCGTACTTGATAACGCCTTTCGCGGTCTTTTTGCCCCAGATTTCACCAATGATGTCGGTACAAAGGAATGTGACGGCGTAGGTGATGGCCCCGCCGCTCAAGGACAGGGAAATGTTGCCGAGGTAGAGACCCGTGGTGATTGTCCGCGCTCCCACCACGTTTGCAATGACGATGCTGATTACAAACAGGGTGATGAGGATTGTGAGGTTCGTGTTGTTCTTTCTCATGGTGTGTTTTTCCTCCTTATGAAGTGGATGTTTATTCCTGTGGGCCAGCCGCTCGTGCGTACTGGCTTTTGCAAATAGTGGCGCATATGCTGGCGTTGGTGGAGTATTGGAGGGTTCTGGCCTTTAGCTCAACGCCTCGTGCGTCCAGTATTGCCTTGACCTGTGCCATGCGCTCCTGCACGATGGCCGCCTTGAAGTTTTTGACGTGGGATTTTCTCACCCCGTCGTCGATGTAGCCGTATTTGACCCCAGAGAGCCAAGATGTAGAATCGGCGGAGGTGCAAAAGTTATTCTCCGCAATGATCTTGAGGTCGGTACAGCCCAGCAGGTGAATGTCGATTTCCGGCTTTCGGTTCTTGATGTAGTGGGTAATATAGCGGATGTCTTTTTTGTGGGTGGCGGCCTTAACGATACGCCACTCCGGGACGCTGACCGCGATATAGTCGGAAAACTCAATCAACCTGTCCAGTCCCTTCATGCCGTCCTCAAAATGGAACACGTTGATCTGCGGATTTTTGAGCTTGCGCTTCATGCGCTCCCGAAAATACCAAGCGTCCTCCACGCCGAGAACCTTTTGACAGTCGATTTCGACGCAGGTTGCTTTGATGTCGTTTTGCTGGACAAACGACATCAGCTTATCCTGCCACTGTGTAAGACTGTCCCGTGTCTGGCGCTGTCCCTTTCCCGCCCCGAACATGAGAGTGAAAAGGCCGCTGTCCTGTATGACGTGGCGGTTTTCCCTGTCCTGTACCTTGATAACATGGTTGCCCGGCAAACGGAAGTCGGCGTCCGGGGTTTTGTTGACGATGTACTTATAGCAGGAGTAGAGGCGGTAGCGGGTCTGTGCCGCGCAGAGGGCCGCATAGAAAATGTCCTCGCCGTCGCTGCCCGCAAAATGCACCTTGACGTTGTTATCGAACAATCTTTGCACCCCCATATCCGTCCTCAAGCACTTTGCAGGAGGCCGCGCCGAACTTGTCCAGCAGTTCCTCCGCTATCTGCTCGCAGGACATAGCGCCGAACTCGCATGCCCCCTCTGCCCCCTGATAGAAGTCAGCCGAGGCGTATTTGGCGAGCAGGAACCGTTTGACCTGGCTTTGCCGTTCGTTGATTTCGATTTCCCTGTCCCCGTGGGACACCTCAAACTCCATGCGGATTTGGAAAATGTGGCGGTGCCTGTCGCGCAGATAGTCCAGATTGTCCGGCGCGCCGGGCCAGCGGTGGAACCCCTCAACATCAATGGCGCAAATGACATAGCGTTTCATGGTTTTTCATCTCCTTTCCGGCCCGTTACGGGGCAATTTGAAATATAAAAAGGCGCTCTCCTGTGGCGGAGAGCGCCCTAAACTATAATTCTACAGGTATCATTTTAGCACTTTTATATTGCCCTGTCAATGCCCAATTTTGGATTTTGCCCTTTTACGGGTCATTCCCGGTCGAGACCGCTGGTGCCAAAGAAAAGGATAGCCAAATCCGGCAGGCAGGCGTCAATATCCTTGTAGACCGTCCGCTTGTCAATGCCCTCCTGTTCCGCTACCTGTGCCGCCGTGAATGGTTCGTCTGCCAGATACATTGCGTACAGCACACGCCAGCGCCGTTTTTCCTCCGCCCTGTGCGTATGCTGGCACATGGTCTGGTAGACTTCCAGCATGGTATTGACGTGCGCCATGATGATGCGTGAAACAAGATAGCCGCGCCTGATACTTTCAGCGGTAAGCTTTTCGTCCCTGTGGTGGCCGAAACTGCGCATAATTTCCTCGAAGTCCTCATCCACCTCCACGGCGGCTTCCTCGTCAAAGACCGCACTTTGATAATAGGCGTTGAGCTGCCTGTATTTTCTTATGAGCAGTTTTGTGTCGTGGTACCGGCGGTCTTGCTGCTGGCGCTGAAGCCTCCGGCGTTCCCGTGCGGCTGCTCTGGCCGTAGCAGCGGCGGCGGCCTCCGCTGCCGCCGCCGCGCCGATCTCCACACCTATGTTGATTGCCGCCTGTATCCGTTGCTCCAGAGTATCAATCCCGGCCTCCACAGCCGCGTTGACCGCCCGCTGTATGAGCTGTTCGATTTTCTTTTCGTCTCTCAATTAGATGCCCTCCGTACCTAAAAAATGAAGAACCCCGCCGATAAACGGCACCTTGTATTCCTGCGCGTCCGCTGGTGTGATGTACTTGCGTCCATAATGCTGTTTCATGTCCCGGAACACTGCCCACGGGATTTTGAAGAAGTGGGTAAAATTGAACGAGACCATGACATAGCAGGCGGCTCCCAGCCGTTCATGCAGGTCGAGCTGCTTTTCCTGCTCACTGCTGATAACGTCCCGGTTCATGCGGTCAGCCTCGGTGCATTTCGCCTCAAAAACGATAGAGCGTCCGCCCTTGAGGGTGCCTTTGTAATCCGGCTGTGCCATTTTGGTATAGCAGACCATAAAGTGTCCCTTTCTGTCCTTTGGGCCTATGGGCTTCATGGCTTCCGGCGTTTTTTCGATATTCGCCAGCCCCTTTCGCCGGTAGTACTCACAGCTCACCTCTATGATGTTCTCCCAGATGGCTCCGGCGGTTCTGGAGCGGCGGCCGATGACGGAGGCTTGATTCCTGCGGGCGGCGTTCATGCGTACCGCCATTACACCAGCCCCATTTCCGCCGCGAACTGTGCCACCTTGTAGGCCGTTGCCCCTCCGACACCCTTGCATTTGCCGTCTGAAAGCCCCTGTAACAGCGTTTCCACGAGAGAGGCGTTGTTATCCTCATTCGGGCCGTCAGCGGGCTTAGAGGCGTTGTCAGCGTCCTTAGAGCGGTGGAACTCCTCGACAAGCTGCTTGTCGCTCATCCGGCGGAGCCTGACGGCCTCCTCGTGGATGGCGATTTCCTCCGGGGTCATTCTGCACTTATGTTTCTTTCCCATAGTCGTTATCCTCCAAAATGTTTTTGACTGCTCGGAGCTGGGCGATGGTGTAATTGTTGACTTTCATCCAGTTTGTGGCCTCCTGCATCCAGCTACGCAGGTCATTCAGCTCGTTATACTCGTCCACGGCTTCGGCTGTCGGGAATAGGAGCCGCTTTGCGCCGTATTCCCTGTCCTCTGCGAGGCAGTCGTTGAAGCCAACCGCCTCGTAAAAGCGCGTTTCCTGCCTTCCGGCCTCTTTGACAGTGACATACCTCCTGCCGACCTTGACGACCTCTGCCGCTGTTGCCTTGCCGTCGTCCCTGCGCCGCCAATCGCCGACGATATAGGCGGTCTGTCCGACCTTGAAATCCTTAATTGTCACGGCTGCAAACGCCCCCTCTGTCCCTGCGCCTCCGCTTGCATGAATCCGGCGAAATAGGCCATTCCAGCGTTGCCGTCTTTGCACTTGCAGGGGATGTGCATGGGTGCCTGATAGAGATAAGGATTTCCGGCGAAAATCTGGTTTTGTACAACCTTTCCGAGTAGGCCGGGGAGCGCTTCGCGGGGAACGTCCTGCGGTTTCCCTGTTGTGAGTAGCTGTCCGCACAGCAGGCATTTGTAGATTGGTTTTACTAGCATTCGCTCTCCCCCTCAAAGAAGTCGTCCAGCATACCCTTGAGAGTGTTCGCCTGTTTCCAGATGCCGTCCTCATCCTCGCTGCCGCTGTCTGCGGGTTCGTAGTAGAGAACGTCGTCGAGCTTTGCGCGAAGCTCTCGGAGTTTGCTGTGTTGCTCTGCTTTTAGGCGCTCATCAATATTCATGCCTGCGGCTCCTCCTGCGGCTGGTTATTCGCCTGCCCCTTTCCGAACGCCATAGCTCCGATGTAAGCCTGCAAGAGGCGGGTCGCCTCCGCTTCTGTGGCCCCCGCGTTGATTGCCGCCCGGTAAAAGACGAGGGACGATTCCGCTGTCGTGCCGATGGCGTTAATGAGCCTGTTGGTCTGCTTTTTTCTGTCCATGTCGCGCCTCCTTTTGCCACATTTTGATTTTGTCGCTTGGGTAGAGTTCGTTGTATCGCGCCACCAGTTTATGGACGACATAGGCTTGTATTTGGGCTTTCCTGTCCAGCCTGTAGTACCTATCCGCCGCCCGGTTGATGTGGTTGAGCCAGTTTTGCTTTGCTACAAACTCGAACCACTCTTTTATCAGCTCAATCATTGGCTGCCCCCCACGGGAAATCCCGGCGCATATTTTCTTCCCCGATAATGGGAATGAGGCTGTCTTTCATGAAAACGGGAATGCTCGCGCCGTCTGCCGCCTTTACGATCTCCTCTATCCACTCGCGCTTTGGTTGCCTCTGGGCGCTGCCGGGTCCTGTCATAGCTCCGAGAATAATCCAGTTCACGATACCGAGACATTTTGAAACATTCACCCGTTCAAGAAGCGGCTCCATGCTCCAGAATGCCTTGAGCTTGTTTGCGGCGTTCGGATTGACGTACATAGCCTTTGCGTTCGTATCCGCCACAGTCGAGCCATACCAGAAGTTGTCGGCATGGGGCAAAAGTGCTGCCTTGTCAAGCTCTAAATAGCGGACCGGATTTTTCGTTAGGAACAAATAGCGGTGCTGCGGCGCTTCCTTGCAAGCCTTGAATACCTTCTCTATCCATTTGTCCGGAACCCAAGCTCCAAACAGGTCGGCCATGCTGCATACGAAAATGGTCTTCGGTTTTTTACGGTGCTGCGGCTCCTCAAGCCTGTATTCGTGAAGCGTCGGCGAGAAACCGAACGGGAATGGCTTTCCGCGTTTGTCAAGCTCTATGGTAGCGGGTTCTTCGAGCTCGTGTATTTCAATCGATTCCCCGTTGCTCAGTACATGGATGTACGGGCTTCCGCCCATAAATGTATGACACTGATCTGCCGTACTGAACCGTTCCGCAATCCGTCGGGCGTAGCAGTAGTCGCACTCGTGGCGGCATCCGGTGACGGGGTTCCACGTCATATCGGCCCATTCAATATCCGTTTTGTTCATGCTATCTGTACTCCTTTCCTGTTGTTTTGTCCTTGAGGACAATTCTTCCTACCACCTCGAAGCCTGCAAGCTCCGCCGCGCCCTTCATAACCGGGATAAGGGCGCTGATAGCGGAAAGGCGGTCTGCCACCTGCTGGCGCTTTTCCTGCCGGATGGCGCTGAATGCCGCGCCTGCGGTCGGGTCATGATAGCCCTCTGAATTTTTATACACGGCTTTCCTCCAATCAAAATAACCGTTCCTGTGCGTCCTCTACACACCAATCTGACATGACAGGGTACAGTTCCCAGCTTTCTCCATTTGCCTCATATTCTATCCGGCCAAAGCCGCTCCCTGTTTCTTGTACCGGTTTTCCGTCTAATAGACCGATGTGGTCGCCTAAAACAGCTTTGAGGCGCTTACCGCTTTCGGATGTTAGGAACGCTTCCGCACAGAAAACTTTCATTTTATTTGATGCCTCCTCTTATGACCTTGAACGTGGCGCGGATGTCCTGCGCCCGCCTGTCTTCAAATTTGGCCAGTCGTTCCTGTTCGTGCGTTCTGGCCTCTAAAGCCTTTTTTGCCTCAATGTGTCTAGGACAGGTGCCGTGCCAATTATCCGGCTTTCTGATGTCGCCGTCGTAGTGGCGGCATTCGTCGCAACTGAAACACGGCTCCTCCGCCTCTCCGATGGTAAAGTACCAAGAAAGAAGCTCGACGCTATTGGCGCAGGTATCACAAAGGCAGCCATAGCAATGTGTAGCTCCGCAGCCTTTCTTGCGCTCCTCCTCAGTCTTCAACGGTGTCATAGGCATCGGGGCGCAGCTCTTTTCCGCAGTGCGGGCAATAATTCGGATAATCGGTTGCATCGCAGTCCTCCTACCATACCCAGCCGCAGTCGCGGCATTCGTGCTGGCGGCGCTCAACGTCCGCTGCAATCCGGGCTTCAAGGCGTTCCAGCTTTCGAGCCTTTTGCTCCTCGACCTCCTCCGCGCATTTGTGAAGGAGGATCATTTGACCAAGCATGATGTAGACATCGGCGATCTCCTCTGCGATTGCCTTTTTGTTCTGTGCGCCTCGGGCCGATTTGCAAAGTTCCTTTTGCAGCTCGCTCATTTCCTCAAATACCATAAGCGTCTGCGCGTCCGGTCCCCACTGCTTGAGTGCGGCCTTGTAGATTTCAATTTCTGACACTGTTTTTCACCTGCTTTCCTTGTTCCTCCAATCTGCGGAGGGTGATTTTGTGGTCAAGGTTGAGGATAGCCCGCTCCTTGCCTTTAGTACTGGTAGCGACAAGCCCGGTCTCGCTGTCGCGGGCGATACAGAGGTTGTTCACGCCGCCCTTGTAGTTCCGATAGTGGATATAGGTCATGCTCCCACCGTCTCTAACTCCGCCGCAAAGAGGGCGCAGGCCAGTTGCCGCAGCATATCGTCGATTGCCTGTGCGGCAGCAACCAGTTCCTTGACGGAGGGAACGCCTCTAGTTCTGTGCCGGGCCTTAACCCACATTTCGACGTGTTCCTCTTGGTCAAAGCTGGCGGCATAGGCTTTCACATTGTCCACAAAGTTTTCCTCACCGACGGTAATAATAAAATCCTCCCCGGCGGGACTGTACTTCTCAAGCTCAACATTGCCGTTGCCGTCGGAAGTAACACTCCATTCGAGTTTTTCGCAGATGTCCCGATAAATTTCGTTCATGGCTCCTCCTCACTTTCGTCGTTCCATAGTTCAAGTTGACCCGGCAGAACGTCGTCCTCCATCCACCAGTGGAATACATCTATCCCCGTTGCTCC
>CAMWSZ010000121.1 GCA_947177005.1 uncultured Clostridia bacterium
TGCCGGAAATTGTTAAAAATTATCAGTTATTGATAGATGAGCTAAAAAAGCATGACTATACTGCCGTTTGCCATATGCTGTACCAAGCCGGGACAATCTATCTCTATGGTTCCGGCAATGAGCAGAAAGCGATTGCGGAGGAATTTAAGCGGATATTCTTGATTTTGCGCAAATGTTGTGTCTGTCTGTTTGATTTCGGTGAAGTCGAGTATGCACGCCAGCGCTTTGCTGAACATGATTTGTTCGTGGCGATTTCCTTATCAGGAGAAGGTATGGAGACATTGCGTGTAGTACGCTGTGCGCAGGCGAGAGGTATCAGGACTCTGTCGATCACTCGCTGGGAGAACAACGCTTTAGCGCGAATGTGTCAGGAAAGTCTGTATGTTGGCACACGCACAGTGCAGCAGGCTATGGGGCAGTCTTATGAGTTAGTAGCTGCTTTTTACATCCTGCTGGATATACTGGCAGTGAAATACCTAGACTATCGGGCGCACCAGGAAGGAGGTGCTGACAATGGAAATTGATCGTTTGCTTAATCTGCGGTATGACGCATTTACTGAAAACGAAAAATATGTCTGTCACTATCTTTCCAGTCACTTATTTGAGTGCTGCTCAAAATCGGTAGATGCTTTTGCCCAGGACTGTCATGTTTCAAAGACCTTGCTGGTGCGCTTTGCTCAAAAACTCGGTTTTTCAGGTTACAGCGAGATGAAAGCGCAGATTAAACTCGACCTACAGGAACGCATCTCTGATTCAGACAGCTTATTAAATCATATAACTGGCAGCTACAACAAAATGATGGATGATTTGTTAAAAAAGGATCTATCGCACTTCTTCTCGCTGCTGGAAAACGCACGACGGGTATTTGTATTTGGCAGCGGCTCGTCACAGGTTCGAGTAGCTGGTGAAATGAAGCGGATTTTTCTGCCAGTACGGGAGATGATACACTTGCAAGGGCATGATATATGCCGGGCGTTATATGAAATCGCTACACCGCAGGATGCTGTCATTTTGATTTCTCTTTCTGGTGAATCTGACGCTGTTGTTTCATTAGCAAGGGAACTGCGCACCCGTTCCGTCCCCGCGATCTCCATTACTCGGTTGAAAAGCAATGCACTGGCGTCATTGTGCGAAGAAAATCTTTATATTGCATCTACCTGTATGACGGTTGCGCCTGGAATTGAATATGAAACTGCAACGCCGTATTTTATCCTGATAGAATTTCTCTACCTATCCTACCAAAATTATCTCCTAAAACGATAGTGTACAAAGTTTCTTAAATAAAAACTTTGTCCTGATAGCGTACATTTATCTTAAACCGGTCCTGTCTATTGCAGGTCCGGTTTTGTTGTGCTATTATCAAAAACAGGAGGTACAAAAACGGAATGATACGAGCTATTTACTTAGACATTGACGGAACCCTCCGGGACGAGATAAGGGGTATTTCCCAAAGGACAAAAGCTGCTCTGAAGCACTGTCAGATGACCGGAATACAGATTGCCGTCTGTACCGGGCGCAGCCCAGCGTGTGTACAGGATGATGTCTTGGCATTAAACCTTGACGGAGTGATATCAGGCGGTGGATGTTATATTTATTATCAAGGAAAAACCATTTTTTCCAAACATTTTCCGAAAGAAACTGTACAGCAATTTCTAACCTTTGCAAAAGAAAATCCTATAGGAATTTCCATAGAAACGGCACAGAAACTATATATGAACAGCATGATGGCAGACTTCTATCACGCCGATGCGCATAAGAAGTATGCTGGATATAGCGACTTGGAAATTCGGGAACTTTTACGGAGTAACAAATTGGCCTACAACGATACACTTGCACTTTATCAATACGGTACTGACTTCATTCACAAGGTTTGTGTCATTGGTCCGAAGACAAGCATAGACACTTTGAGAGACTACATGAAAGGCCGAGTTCAGATTGTACAGAATCAGCCGTGGGCTGAAAAGTGGTACTTGGAATGTTTACCCGTTGGCTGCTCTAAAGGCACCGCCATCAAGCAGCTCAATCATCTGCTCCACATTCCACAGGAATCCTCAATAGGGTTCGGCGATGGCGGTAATGATATTGACCTGCTGCGGGCTACCGGTGTCAGAGTTGCCGTGGCTGGCGGGTCCCCCCAACTTCTGCGCTGGGCTGATTCCGTTTGTGAACCGCCTGCACAGGATGGTGTTTGTAAAGAATTGTTCCGGCGAAAAATCCTCTCACCGGAATTTGAAAGGAGTGTTTCTTATGGGTATGGATAAAAATTGGTGGCAGAAAGAGGTTGTCTACCAAA
The DNA here is from genome assembly GCA_947177005.1 of uncultured Clostridia bacterium. Lineage (GTDB taxonomy): Bacteria > Bacillota > Clostridia > Oscillospirales > Oscillospiraceae > Pelethomonas. The sequence goes on from CAMWSZ010000121.1 coordinate 2,294, forward strand.
TTTATCCCAAGAGTTTTTGCGACAGCAACTGCGATGGTATTGGCGATATCCAAGGCATTATCAAAAATCTGGATTATCTGCAAGACCTCGGCGTAACTATGCTGTGGATTTGTCCCATCTTCCAGTCTCCGATGGACGACAATGGCTATGATGTATCGGACTATCAGGCCATTGCGCCGCAGTTTGGCACGATAGCTGATGCGGATGAGCTGATTGAACAGGCTAAGCAGCGTGGCATCAAAATTGTGTTGGACTTAGTGATTAACCATAGTTCTGATGAACACACATGGTTCCAGCAGGCGCTGTCTGACCCAGACAATCCATGCCGCGGCTATTATATCTTCAAACCGGCACAAAATGGACAGCCGCCCACGAATTGGCGTTCTATCTTTGGCGGCAGTGTTTGGGAACCTGTACCGGGCCGGGAGGAATATTATTACCACACCTTTGGAAAAAAGCAGCCGGACCTCAACTGGGAAAATCCTGTTCTCCGTCAGAAATTATACGACATGGTCAACTGGTGGCTGGATAAGGGAATTGCCGGATTCCGTGTTGACGCAATTACTTTTATCAAAAAGGATTTAACCTGGGCAAACCGGACACCGGATGGAGCGGATGAACTGGCAAATTGCAGCACAGCATCCCGCAATCAGCCAGGTATTGGGACCTTTCTTCATGAATTGAAAGAAAATACCTTTGATAAACACAAATGTGTCACAATAGCGGAAGCCCCTGGTGTTGCCTATGAGGAACTGGGAGACTTTATCGGGGAGCATGGATACTTCTCTATGATTTTTGACTTCCGTTACGCTGATCTCGATATTGCTTCCGGCAGCGAGTGGTTCAAGCGGCTCCCGTGGACGGTGCGCGAACTGCGGGACAAAATCATGGTAAGCCAAATGGCGCTGCAAAAGCATGGCTGGGGTGCGAATTTTATCGAAAACCACGATCAGCCCAGGGCCGCAACAAAATATTTGAGGGATGCACAGGGTAATTCCGATGCGGTCAAAACTCTAGGCGCTATGTACTTTTTCCTGCGCGGCGTACCGTTTATCTATCAAGGGCAGGAATTGGGTATGACCAATTTTGAGCGGCAGGATATTTCGGAATTTAATGACTTGTCCAGTATCGACCAGTATAACCGCTCCATTCTGGAGGGCTTCAGCCCGGAACAGGCCATGCACTTTGTCAATCTTCGCAGCCGGGACAACGCCCGGACGCCGTTTCCCTGGAATGGGGAACAGTATGGCGGCTTTTCAATCGTAAAGCCCTGGCTGAGCATGACCCAGGAGTACCCGGAACTCAATGCGGCAGCGCAGCAGAACGACCCTGACAGTGTATTGAATTTCTATAAAAATCTGATCGCGTTCCGTCAGAAAGGTCCTTACCAAGATTGCCTGATCTATGGTGATATTGAACCGCTGGAATCCAGTAGTGATGTAATTGCCTACCGGCGGTCTATAGGTGAAACCATTTTGGATTGTTGGTTCAATTTGGGCGGCACGACTGTAGAGGAACGCTTGCCGCAGCCGGACGCTGTACAGGTATGGCATACTCAGAAAGGGGTTGATATACAAAACGGTACACTGAGATTGGCCCCCTGGCAGAGCGTGATCCTGAAGTCAAATACAAAAAATGGAGGGAACTGAAATGGCAGAACCTAACTATCAGGAAGTTGCCCAGCAGATTGTGAATATCGTGGGCAAAGACAACATTATCTCCGCGACACACTGCGCTACCCGCCTGCGGCTGATTGTCAAGGATAAGGACACAATCGACGGAAAAGCACTGGAAAAAATATCGCTGGTGAAGGGAACCTTTTTCAATGCAGGCCAGTATCAAATCATCCTCGGCACCGGTATCGTCAACAAGGTCTTTGGGGAAATGAGCGCCATCGGTCTGTCTACGCTTTCTAAGGCGGAGCAGGATGCCGCAGTCAAGGCACAGCAGAAGGGCATTAAACGGCTGATGCGGACATTAGGCGACATTTTTGTTCCCATTATTCCTATCATCGCCGCCACTGGCCTGTTCCTGGGACTCAAGGGATGCCTGTTCAACGACAATGTACTCGCTCTGTTTGGCACGACTACTGCCATTATCCCGGAGTATGTCGCAACGCTTGTCAATGTGCTTACGGAAACTGCGTTTGCCTTCCTGCCCGCTATCATCTGCTGGTCGGCCTATAAGGTGTTCGGCGGTATGCCGGTGATTGGTCTTGTGCTGGGCCTGATGCTGGTATCGCCTATTTTGCCCAACGCATACTCGGTCGCAACCCCCGGCAATGGAATTGACGCAATCATGGCGTTCGGCGTCATACCTCTTGTGGGCTGTCAGGGCAGCGTCCTAACGGCAATTCTTACCGCCTTGATTGGAGCAACACTTGAAAAGAAACTGCGTAAAGTCATGCCCAATGCGCTGGACCTCATTATGACACCCTTTGTGGTAATGCTGTTCACATTCTTGGTTGTCATTTTGGGTATTGGCCCTGTCATGCACATTGTAGAACTCAAACTTGTTGCAATCGTGGAATTTCTGGTTACAATCCCCTTCGGAATCGGCGGATTTATCATCGGAGCTACATACCCCCTGCTGGTTATTACCGGCCTGCACCACACTTACACCATGATTGAAACCTCGCTGCTGGCCAACACGGGCTTTAACCCGGTCATTACACTTTGTGCGATGTACGGCTTTGCGAATGTGGGGACTTGTCTGGCATTTTTCTTCAAGGCAAAGAAGGAAAGCGTCCGGCAAACCAGTATCGGCGCAATGCTGTCTCAGCTCTTTGGTATCAGCGAACCTGTACTGTTCGGTATCCAGCTGCGGTACAATCTGCGCCCGTTGATTATTATGCTGCTCACTTCCGGTGCGGGAGCCGCACTGCTGTCCATCATGAACATACAGTCTAATTCTTATGGATTGGCAGTCCTGCCTTCCTACTTAATGTACATTTATGAGTGGCGGCAGCTTCTCTGGTATTTCATCATCTCTATTCTCGCAACCGTAGTGTGCTTTGTACTGACCTATTTGTTTGGGATTCCCAAAGAAGTTATGGTAGCGGATGAGGATACTACTGCACCAGAGCAGCAGGCACAAGAGTCCCAAGCTGCATCTACAGGTGTTAAAGCCCTTCCCGGAGTTGTTTACGCTCCTGTCGCCGGTAAAGTAATTCCCTCAGAAGAAATTCCCGATGAAACTTTTGCCGCAGGCGTTTTGGGCCGCGGGGTAGGCATTGAACCTACTGAGGGAATTGTGGTAGCTCCCTTTGACGGGGAAATTTCCTCTGTAACCGATACCCACCACGCTGTCGGCATCACTTCCCCCGATGGAATGGAAGTTCTGATTCATGTAGGTGTAGATACGGTAGACATGCAGGGTGAAGGATTCCAATGTTTTGTACAGGAAGGTCAGAAGGTTCGGGCTGGCGATAAGCTGATTGTATTTGACCGGAAGAAAATCGCCGCTGCCAAGCACCCCGATGTGGTTGTTTTGTTGGTGACGAACTCCGATGATTTTGAAAGTCTTACCATTCAGACCGGTTCATGTCAAAAATTGGATAAAGTGATTAGCATTTAATGCAGCGCAATTCTTGGATTGCGGGTATGCGTCCGATGTGTACCCGCAATCTTTTGAAATCTAAAAACAAGGAGTTGCCTTATGAAGATTCTCTATATGGGTACAGCGGCTGCTGAAGGATGGCCTGGATTGTTTTGTTCCTGCCCTGTCTGCACCCATGCACGGACCAATGGTGGAAAAAATCTCCGCACACGTACTCAAGCTCTGCTGGACGATAGTCTGCTTCTCGACTTTCCCCCGGATACATACTGCCACGCCTTGCGCTATAGCTTGGAACTGGCAAAAATCCATACGCTTCTAGTTTCTCATAGCCATATGGATCACTGGTTTCCTACTGATCTCATCCACCGTCATGAACACTTTGGACATGGGGCGGAAGGTGTGCTGGATGTATATGGAAATCAGGCAGTAAAGGACAGCTTTGATTCCCATATCCTTATTGACCGGTTCAAGCCTCATCCCATTGATGATGTAGTCCATTTTCATGTCACTCATGGCGGAGATCGCTTCCAATCCAGCGATTGGGATATAACCGCTGTTCCCGCTGACCACGATAAACGCGAAGAATGCTTGGTCTATATTTGTAAAAAAGACGGAAAAACAGTATTTTATGGGCATGACACTGGCGTTGCTTTCAGCAAAGAAGCGTGGGAAATGATAACTGCTGAGCAATATGACTTAATCAGCTTGGATGCAACAATGGGAACGAAATCAATCGGCGGATACCATATGGGCTTATCTGATGTAGAAGCAGTGTTAGCGCAATTATCCGCATTAGGTTGTGTCAACGAGCATACAGTAAAGGTTATTAACCATTTCAGCCATAACGGTGATATGACACACGATCAGTTGACCGCATGGGGAGCAGAACGTGGTATTTTAGCCGCTTACGATGGTATGGAAGTGAAATTCTGATTGCCAATATAGCCAATTAAATTATCTTTGTCAATTATTTGTTTGGAAATAAGATAGCTTGCCCTTAACGGGAAAAGAAAAAAACCGTTAGTAGGAGCAAGTCACTTACGCATACAAACTATTTTTTATCATCATTCTTACGGCGGTTTTGAGGAATCAAAGCCGCCGTTTTGTTATGAGAATAGGCGGCAAAGGGAGGATGCCGCCATGCCACCGCAAATACGCACTAAGGATAAGAATTTTCTGTCAAAAAAAGCCTGACCCCAGTAAGAGCGTACTCCATCTGTGCTTGCAAAAATTGTCGTTTTCTGGCAACTCATAATGTTGTTACCTGCATCCGAATGGCTTTATGCCGTCCGGGTGTTTTTATATTTCCAGGTCAAGCACTCCAGCCCCAGTGCCGCTCACCGCCTTCTCGCTCAGACCTAAAAATCTGAGCGAAAGGAGGAAATATAATGGAATTTTCCATCAAGAGACACCGGTGTAACGTGTCTTATGAGGACGCTGCAAATCTCAACGAGTTTTGGGAGTTAGCAAAGCGGTTCGACCGGAGTTTTTACCGCGAGTGGCGCGACCATTGGGACGAGCGCGGATATGACGAATACATAATCGCCATTGAGGGCCGTTTGCCCTATTGCGAAACGCCGGAGCAGTTTGTCTGCCGTATGGAAACCCGTGAAGAAATTCTTGCGGTATTGGCCCTCTGCACCGAGAAACAGCGGGAGCGGTTTCTGCTTCACGCTTTATATGATTTCTCTTTTGAAGAAGTTGCTGAAATTTGTGGCTGTTCCAAAAGCTCTGTACAGGCGTCCGTTAATGCTGTCAGAAAGATTTTTCAAAAACTTTGGAAATAGACACATACGATAGGCACTTCAAAACGGCTATAAGGTGAGGGGCAATATGCTCCATCATCGGAGGGACAGGCAGTTTCGCACTGCTTGTCCCTCTTGTGTCAAAGGGGGTGATACCTACATGAACAAATCGTTAGAAGCGCAAAAAACTCAAGCGGAAAAAGAAATCCATCAGCTTCAAAATCGGCAGAAGATTTTGCTGAACCGCATCCGTAACGAGGAACGCCGCGCCCGGAATCACCGGCTGATCGTACACGGCGCGATTTTGGAGGGCGTGTTTCCCGCCATTATCAGCAC
>CAMWSZ010000122.1 GCA_947177005.1 uncultured Clostridia bacterium
GCGGGAAAAAGCATCTGTGAGCTGGCGCATTTCCTCGGGGTTCGGCGCACGTTTTTCCCGAATTAAAGCGGCATAGATACGGGTCACAACCGCAACATATTCAGGCCGTTTCATCCGGCCCTCCAATTTCAAAATCGAGACGCCCATATCCAGCAGTTCGGGAATATGCTGGGCAAGACAGGAGTCCTTCAAACTCAGAGGATGTCCAGTTTTCCCGCCGTCAATGCGGTAGGGCAGACGGCAGGGCTGGGCGCACAGACCGCGGTTGCCGCTTCTGCCGCCGATGAACGCGCTCATGGCGCACTGCCCGGACCAGCACATACACAGCGCGCCGTGACCAAAGATCTCAATGGGCACCGGGCTGTTCTCACAGATATAGCGGATATTTTCCCGGTCCAGTTCCCGGCTCAGCACGACGCACCGCATCCCCAGCGCGGCGGCGGCTTCCACCCCCGCCAGCGTGTGGATGGTCATTTGGGTACTGCCGTGGAGGGGGAGGTCCGGAACGGTCTGCCGTGCCAGAGCAGCCAGCCCCCAGTCTTGGACAATCACGGCGTCCACACCGCATCGGGAAGCGCGGCGCAGGACGGCGGCGGCCTGCGGCAGTTCCCGGTCGGACAAAAGGGTGTTGAGGGTGAGATAGACCCTGACGCCGCGCAGGTGGCAGTAGCGCACGGCCTCCGGCAGTTCCTCTTCGGTAAAATTTTTCGCGGCCCGGCGGGCGTTCCACGCGCCGCAGCCCAGATACACGGCGTCCGCGCCGTTCTGGACGGCGGCGGTCATGGCTTCCCAAGAGCCGGCGGGGGCCAGCAGTTCCATTTATGCGTCCTTCTTTTTAAGTTTTTCCAACTGCTGCTGGAGCTTGAAAATTTCACGTTTACAGTCGCTCAGCGCATCCTGAGCCTTTTTGGCCTCGTCGTGGTAGCCTTTCAGCTGTTTACGAAGGTTTTCGTTGCTGTTTTGCTGCTTGAGCATTTCGTCGGCCATATTGGCGGCGGCAAGTACGGCGGCGTCCATACGGCTGACCCGGCCGGTCATCATCATTTCGCTCATACGGGTATCGACCAGGGCGGCGACCTTCTGCATATAGGCTTGACTTTCCTCCGCCATTAAAGTGTATTCCTCCCCGCAGATACTGACAGTGATGCGATTTGCCATCACAATTCCTCCTCTTTCTCTTCATTTTTATTTATTGTAACGCTGCCGGAGCAGCTGTCAAGAAATCACAATAATTCACAATAAAGTATAACAGATTCTGACGGAAAAGCAATCGTGAATCGGAGTGAAAAAATAAATTTTTCATGAAATGGGCCGGGGCCGGAAAAAGCAGGCGGGAAGATTTAAGACTTTTGTAACAAATGCCGCTGGTTTTCTTAACACTTTCCCGGTATTCTAATACTTGCAAGAGACAATAACTTCTTTTCATCCAATCTTCCAAAACATAAGCAGAACAGCGAGAGGACAACCCTCTCGCTGTTTTGCTTTATTGGATTCTGTTCAAGACCAAAAGTTTTGAAGTTGGGGCTTGCTTTTTGGCGGGACAGTGGTATAATAGAGCGCGACAATAGAAAAAACGGGAGCTTGCAGACAGGCTGAGAGGAAGGTGTGCCCTTCGACCGTGTACCTGATTTGGATAATGCCAACGTAGGGATATACATTATAATATATATGTCATACGTGGGCTGTCCGGACAGCCCCGTATTTTTTATTGCATCTTCGATTGGAAAGGGAGTGAAACGGCCAGAGTGACCCCGGTTTCCGGGCGGACGGAAGGGGAGCGCCTTTTGTCTGGTACGATTGCAGCGATGGGAAGCCGTGTTCCGGCGTGAGAGGGAGCCAGTAAGCTTCGACCGAAATTTTCTCATTCCGTGAGAACGCTGCGTCATTCTGCTGCCGTTCTCGCCTGAATGCAAAAGGAGATGTTTTATAATGCGTTCCATGCAAACCAAAAAGCTCTGTATTGCCGGGATTCTCTGTGCGGCGGCGGTGGTGGGGAGTCTGTTTTCCTTCCCTGTCTTCGGGAGTAAATGCGCGCCGGTCCAACACATGGTAAACATCCTGTGCGCCATGGCCCTTGGGCCGGGGTACGGCGTGGGGGTGGCCTTTGCGGCCAGCCTGCTGCGCAATCTGTTTCACCTGGGCAGTCTAATGGCGTTTCCCGGCAGTATGTTCGGGGCGCTGCTGTGCGGCCTGACGTTCTGGAAAACGAAAAGTGTCCCCCTAACCCTCTGCGCTGAGGTGTTCGGTACCGCCGTCCTTGGCGGATTGTGCGCCTATCCGGTTGCCGTCCTGCTGATGGGACAGAACGCAGCGGAGATTGCGTTCTATGCCTATATCGTCCCGTTCCTGATTTCCACGGCAGGCGGTGCGATTTTGTCGGCAGTCCTGCTGGGCGCGCTGCGGAAAACCCGCGTGCTGCACAGCTTTGCACAGTAAAGGAGGACTCTCTATGTTTCAGGAAATGCTGGAGAATGTACGAAAGCGTCACCCGCTGATTCATAACATTACCAACTATGTCACGGTCAATGACTGTGCCAACATTTTACTGGCCTGCGGCGGTTCACCCATAATGTCCGACGATACCGGAGAGGTGGAAGAAATCACCTCTGCCTGCGGCGGTCTTACTATTAATACAGGTACGCTCAACCAAAGGACCATTCCCGCCATGCTGGCCGCCGGGAAAAAGGCAAATGAGCTGGGGCATCCTGTCGTTTTGGACCCGGTAGGTGCTGGAGCGTCCGCGCTGCGGACGAATACCGCTTTTGATCTATTGAGCAAAGTGGGTTTTGCGGTGATACGGGGCAATATCTCGGAGGTCAAGACGCTTGCCCGGTACGGCGGCGCAACGCAGGGTGTAGACGCCGGTGCCGCTGACTGTGTTACAAAAGAAAATCTGGAGCAGTCTGTAGCGTTTATCAAGGCGTTTGCGGCACAAACAGGTTCCGTGGTGGCGGTCACGGGTGCGATTGATATTGCAGCGGACAGTAAAAGCGCGTATGTCATCTTTAACGGCCACCCGATGATGAGCAGCATCACCGGCACAGGCTGTATGCTGTCCGCGATGACGGCCGCATATGTCACGGCAAACCCTGAGAAGGTTTTGGAAGCTGCTGCTGCGGCGGTATGTGCAATGGGCGTCTGTGGTGAGATTGCGTATGAACGGCTGGGCCCAATGGACGGCAGCGCCTCGTACCGCAACTATATTCTTGACGCCGTATATCGTTTGGACGGTAAGACATTAGAGCGCCGGGCGAAATATAATATATTATAATGTAGGGAGAGACGGGCTTATGAGGTGCAGGAAAGAAAACATGCTGCTGTATGCCGTGACGGACCGGAGCTGGACGGGGCGGCAAACGCTGCCGGAACAGGTGGAATCGGCCTTGAAGGGCGGTGTAACCTGCATCCAGATCCGGGAAAAGGATTTGGATGAGACCGCTTTTTTAGAAGAGGCAATGCTGATTAAGAAGCTCTGCAATGCTTATCACATTCCATTGATTATCAATGATAATGTTGAACTGGCCATCCGGTGCGGCGCAGACGGCGTACATGTAGGGCAGTCGGATATGAAAGCGTCTGACGTCCGGGCGCGTACCGGCGAAAACATGATTATTGGGGTATCGGCGCAGACGGTGGAGCAGGCCGCGGCGGCGGAACGGGCTGGGGCGGATTATTTAGGCGTGGGTGCGGTGTTTGTCACGGATACCAAAGCAGACGCGACCCTTGTTTCACGTGAAACACTGAAAAGCATCTGTTCCGCGGTCAGGATTCCAGTAGCGGCAATTGGCGGCATCAGCGAGAAAAACCTGCCGCAGCTTGCTGGAACAGGCATCGCAGGCATTGCGGCGGTCTCCGCCATATTTGCGGCTGATGATATCGAACAGACCTGCATCCGGCTGAAAAAATTGGCAGGCGAGGTGGTAGGGTCATGATACAGGGCGCGATTTTTGATATGGACGGTACGCTGTTGGATTCAATGGGTATGTGGGCGAACATCGGGACGGAGTATTTGCGGTCTTTGGGCTATGTCCCGGAGGAAAATCTCAATCAGATTTTCAAGGATATGAGTTTGGCGCAGGCGGCAGGCTACTACCGGACACATTATGGTGTTACGCTCTCGGTGGATGAGATTATAAACGGAGTGAACAACGCGCTTGCGCAGTTCTACCATGAGCGGGTACAGCTGAAGCCGGGAGTAATGGAGTTTTTGCGGCGTCTGGAGGGACAGGGTGTAAAAATGTGCCTTGCAACGGCCACAGACCGTCCACTGGTAGAGGCGGCTCTGAAACACTGCGGTATAGCGGACTGTTTCTCAGAGATTTACACCTGCCATTCCGTTGGCCACGGGAAAGACGAACCTGTTATTTACCGCGCCGCGGCGGAACATTTAGGCGTTCCGAAATGCAGCATTGTCGTCTTTGAGGATGCGCTGTATGCGGTCCGCACCGCCAAGCGGGACAATTATGTCACCGCCGCAGTCTATGACCAATACGAGGAGGGACAGGCCGGGATACAGGCCCTGGCTGACATTTACATCAAGGACTACACACAGGCCGAACATTTCTGGGAGTTTGCGGCCGGACTGTAAAAGGACCGCCCGCTTCAAGCGGCAGACCGGGGGCACCACTCTCTGCCGCTATAAAAAAGTAATGCTAAAAGGAGAAGGAACAATGAGAACAGCATTATCAATCGCAGGCTCCGACAGCTGCGGAGGCGCCGGGATTCAGGCCGATTTAAAGACAATGACCATGAATGGTGTTTACGCCATGAGCGCGGTAACAGCGCTGACGGCTCAGAACACGACCGGCGTTACAGGGATACAGGAGTCCGCACCGGAATTTCTCCGGCAGCAGCTGGACGCGGTATTCACGGATATTTTCCCGGATGCCGTTAAAATCGGAATGGTATCCTCCGCCGGATTGATTGGAGTGATTGCGGAACGCCTGACATACTATCACGCCCGGAACGTCGTGGTAGACCCGGTCATGGCAGCGACAAGCGGCTCGCGGCTGATGAAAACGGACGCGGTTTCTGCACTGGTGCGGGAACTGCTTCCGTTAGCAACGGTCATCACGCCGAATATTTCGGAAGCGGAGATCTTGTCCGGCCTGGAGATTCACAGGGAGGCGGATATGGTCCGGGCCGCGGAGAAGATCAGCGGCGACGGCGGCTGTGCGGTGCTGCTGAAGGGCGGGCACAGCGTCAGCGACGCCAACGACCTGCTCTGTTATGCAGGAAACATCCGATGGTTTCACGGGAAACGTATCCAAAATCCAAACACCCACGGCACCGGATGTACACTCTCGTCCGCGATTGCGTCGAATCTGGCAAAGGGCTTTTCGCTGGAGGAGTCCGTGGAACGGGCGAAAGCGTATATTTCTGACGCTCTGTCTGCGATGCTGGATCTGGGAAAGGGTTCCGGCCCGATGAACCACGCCTTTGCCTTACAGGGCGTGTATGGGGAGGAGCGGACATGAAGGCCGGCAACCGTACCTCTACCTTTGAAAACGGTCTGATCTGGTTTGGGGCGGGCGTGTCGATAGCCGAGATTCTGACCGGTACATATCTTGCGCCGCTTGGTTTCGGAAAGGGACTGCTGGCGGTCCTGCTGGGGCATGTCACCGGCTGCGGAATGCTGTTTTTTGCGGGACTGATTGGCGGTCATACGCGCCGGAGCGCAATGGAGACCGTGAAAATGAGCTTTGGGCAGAAAGGGAGCCTGCTGTTTTCTGTCCTGAATGTATTGCAGCTTGCAGGCTGGACCGCCATTATGATTTATGACGGTGCGCTGGCGGCCAACAGCATTTTTGAGACAGGCGCGTGGCTGTGGTGTTTGATCACCGGCGGCTTAATTGTACTGTGGATTTTGATTGGCATTCAGAATCTTGGCCGGATCAATACGATTGCAATGGCGGCCCTGCTTATTCTGACAGTTATCCTGAGCTTTACGATTTTCAGCGGGAATGGCGTACAAAGCATTTCCGGTGAGGGGATGACCTTCGGGGCGGCAGTAGAGCTGTCGGTGGCAATGCCGCTGTCGTGGCTGCCGCTTATCAGCGACTATACCCGTGAAGCACAGAAACCGTTTCAGGCTACAGCCGTCAGCGCGGCTGTGTACGGACTGGTCAGCAGCTGGATGTATGTGATCGGTCTGGGCGCGGCGATTTTCACCGGGGAATCGGATATCGCACAGATCATGGTCAAGGCGGGTTTGGGCGCGGCCGGTCTGCTGATTATCGTATTCTCCACCGTGACCACAACGTTTCTGGACGCCTGGTCCGCCGGGATCTCCAGCGAATCCATTGCCGCCGGGATTGACGGGAAACTGATGGCCATTGGTGCCGCGGTTCTCGGCACGGTTGGGGCGGTATTTCTGCCCCTGGAGGATATTACAGATTTTCTCTATCTCATTGGCTCTGTATTTGCACCGATGATTGCGATACAGGCCGCGGATTTCTTTGTACTGCATCAGGACAGCAGCGGAAGGACGGTCAACATACGGAATCTGGTCATCTGGCTGCTGGGCTTTATTCTGTACCGGCTATTGATGCGGGTTGATATTATCGTTGGCAATACGCTGCCGGACATGCTTCTAACCATGCTGCTGTGTGTGATTGCGGACAGGATCAAATCCAAAACCGCTGTACTGTAAGTGTAAGAGCAAAAAATACCCGCCCCCAAAAAGGGGACGGGTATTTTGCCTATGTAGGGTTACGCCTCTACGATAGCTTCGGCAGGGCAGTTTGCCGCGCAGGCGCCGCAGTCCACACAGGTGTCAGCGTCGATGACATACTGGGAATCGCCCTCGGAAATCGCCTCAACGGGGCAATTCTCGACGCAGGTACCACAGCTGACGCAGGCATCAGTAATCTTGTGAGCCATACTTGTTTTACCTCCCTATAGAATGGTAGCTATATTGTAACATGAAAACAAAAAAAAGCAAGGGCAAAATGAAAACAAGAGAGGGAAAATCTGTGAATTTTTTTAAATGGTCCAGCCGGGGGGGCGTCAGGCATGAAGGAGGATGCCCACGACGGTGCCCGCATAGTTGCCGATGACGTATCCGAGGACGCCTACCAGCATAGCGGGCGCGGCCAGCTTTGTCCAGCCCTGGGAGATCGCCATACCGGCGGCGGTAGTCGGGCCGCCGATGTTGGCGTTGGAAGCGATGATCGCGTCCTCCAGATCAAACCGCAGCAGCTTCGCGCCAATGAAACAGAAAAGCATGTTTGCCACCACCATAATAAAGGTCAGCGCCAGAAACAGCGGCGATTTGGTCAGGACGGTGTAAATATTGGCAGGCACGCCGATGACAAACAGGAACAGGTAGATAAAATAAGTGCCGGTTTCCTGCGAGCCGTGCAGGTTTTCCACCTGCCTGTCCAGGAAGGTGGCAACAAGAATAGAGATTGTGGTGATCCACACATACTGACTGCCAAAAAATTTCCCCACAAAATCCAATAAGACAGCCCGGAAGCTGCCGGGCACTTCGGACAGGGCCAGCGGACTGAACAGGGAAGCGATGCAGTCGGAGGCCAGAACAACGAGCAGGGAATACGCGAGGTTGAAGGCAATGTCTTTCAGGGAGATCTCTTTTCTGCGCCAAAAGGCGGCGGCCTGGGTTTGGGCGTCCTGCTGACTCTGTTCCGCCTCCGTGATATGAGGGTGAGGGAAACGGCTGCGGAAGAACCGCATACCGGCAAAAGCGACAAGGACAAAGAAATACAGGGCCATGAGGAAATTATCGGCAACAATGGCAGCGGCGGCCACATCTGTACCGTTCAGCCCGTGCTGCACCGCCATAGCGGAGAGATTGACGCTGCCGCCAATATAGGACCCGGGGATCAGGGAGGTCTCGGCGGCCTGCGCCCTCACGCTGCCGCCAGAGGCCGGAGGGGCGTCCCGCAGCAGGAAGAACGCCAGAGACGG
>CAMWSZ010000123.1 GCA_947177005.1 uncultured Clostridia bacterium
GCGCGGACGGCGGTGACAGCGCGGACGGCGGTGACAGCGCGGACGGCGGTGACAGCGCGGACGGCGGTGACAGTACAGACGGCGGCGGCAGTACGGACGGCGGAAACGAGTGATTTATGCCCAGCGGAATTGTGATTATTGATAAGCCCGCGGATTGGACCAGCATGGACGTCTGCGCCAAGCTGCGGGGCATTCTGAGAGAACGCCGGATCGGTCATGGGGGTACGCTGGACCCCATGGCCACCGGCGTCCTGCCTGTATTCGTGGGCACAGCCGCACGGGCGGTGGAGTTTGCGGAGCAGGGCAGTAAGGAGTATCTTGCCGGACTGCGGCTGGGCGTCGTGACCAACACCCAGGACAGTACCGGTGAGATCCTCGAGACGCGGGACGTGAATGTCAGCCGCGCCGCGCTGGAGGCCGTTCTGGAGCGGTTCAAAGGCGATATCGGGCAGGTGCCGCCGATGTACTCCGCCCTCAAGCGGAACGGCAAAAAGCTCTATGAGCTGGCACGGGCCGGGAAGGAGGTCCACAGGGACCCCAGACCCGTAACGATCCACGAACTGGAAGTGCTGGAGCAGACCGGACAGAATAGTTTTCTGCTGCGGGTAAAGTGCTCCAAAGGGACCTATGTGCGGACGCTGTGCCACGATATCGGTCAGACGCTGGGGTGCGGCGGGTGCATGGACAGCCTGCGCCGGACAATGGCGGCGGGCTTTACTCTGGAGCAGGCCGTCACGCTGGAGCAGGTGCAGGAGCAGGGAGAAGCTTTGCTCCTGCCGGTTGACCGCTTTTTTGCGGCGTATCCGGCGTACCGGCTGGCCTCGCCCCGGCAGGAGCATCTCTGCCGGAACGGGAACCCGGTGCCTGTACGAAATCTGACCGGCGGCTTCTACCGGGTATACGGACAGGACGGCGTTTTCCTGTGTCTGAGCCGGTGGGAGAACGGCAGGCTTGTGTCCGTTAAAAATTTCTTTACGTCAGGGGGATGACCGGAGTGCAGGAACGTAAAAAAGTGATCGCGCTGGGATTTTTCGACGGCGTGCATCTGGGTCATCAGGCACTGCTGCGCCGTACCGTGGAGCGTGCCGGGGAGCGGGATATGATCCCCGCTGTCTTTACCTTCGACCGGTCCCCTAAAGAGTTTGTGACCGGCGTGCCAGTGCCCCTGCTGACCAGTGCGGAGGCGCGGCGGGAGGCGGTACAGGCGCTGTTCCCCATCAGCCAGGTCATCACAGCCCCCTTTGACGAAAAAATGATGACCATGCCGTGGGTGGATTTTGTGCTGCTGCTGGCGCAGAAGTATCACGCAGGTTGGATTGTTGCCGGACACGATTTCCGGTTCGGCCACCAAAATTCCGGAACGCCCGCCCTTCTGTCGAAAAAAGCCGCCGCGCTGGGAATGGGCTGCGACATCATCCCTGCCGTGACGCTGGACGGCGTGACGGTCAGCTCTACCCATATCCGCAGGCTGCTCCAGGAGGGCGATGTGGAGGAAGCCGCCCGGTTTTTGGGCCGCCGGTTTTCGCTCAGCGGCCCGGTCCGGCACGGAAAGGGGCTCGGTTCCTCCCGGCTGGGTACGCCGACGGTGAATCTGGCGCCGCCGAAGGGACAGCTTGTACCGGCCTTTGGAGTCTACGCCGCCCTTGTGAGCGTAGGCGAAAAGGTCTACGAAGCCGTCACCAACGTAGGCGTCAGGCCCACGGTGGATGTGAACGGCGGCGTGACGGTGGAGAGTCATCTGCTGGACCAGTCGGTGCAGGCATACGGAAAGGGTTGCCGGGTGGAATTTCTGCGGCGGCTGCGTCCGGAACGGAAATTTGCCGGTTTGGAGGAGCTGCGCACGCAGATTGCGAAAGATGCCGGTGCGGCGCGGGCCTATTTTCAGGGAAGCGGAACCGTCTGATAGACGCATCTGTTTACCGGCAGTCCGCCCTGCCGGAATCAGCCTCTTTATGAACTTTTTGTTAAACTGATAAAATTTCCTAAAAAACCTCTTGCATTCTGCGGAGAGATGATGTAATATAAGCGCTGTTAGCACTCCGGGTGATTGAGTGCTAACAGCGCAGGACCTTTCCGGTCCCCCAGATTCGTTATCAAAAAATTATTCATATAGGAGGAACTTTCCCATGAAGCTCATACCGTTAGCAGACCGCGTCGTCCTCAAGGCCATGGAGGCCGAGGAGACTACCAAAGGTGGCATCATCCTTACGTCCAGCGCTAAAGAAAAGCCCTCGGTCGCGGAAGTCATTTCCGTAGGCCCCGGCGGCATGGTTGACGGCAAGGAAGTCACAATGTCCGTCAAGCCCGGCGACAAGGTCATTACCGATAAGTATTCCGGCTCCAACGTCAAGGTCGGCGACGATGAATTCGTGATCGTCCGGCAGGGCGATATCTTGGCAATCGTAGAGTAATTATTTCCGCTTAATGAAATTGGAGGTTATGCTATTATGTCTAAATTAATCAAGCGCGGCGAGGATGCCCGCAAAGCTCTCGAAACCGGCGTCAATCAGCTTGCTGATACCGTTAAAGTCACCCTGGGCCCCAAAGGCCGCAATGTGGTGCTGGATAAGAAATACGGCGCTCCCCTCATCACCAACGACGGCGTTACCATTGCCAAGGAAATCGAGCTGGATGATCCGTTCGAGAACATGGGCGCGCAGCTGGTGAAGGAGGTCTCCACCAAGACCAACGACGTGGCAGGCGACGGCACCACCACCGCTACCCTGCTGGCACAGTCCATTATTGGCGAGGGCCTGAAAAATCTGGCCGCCGGCGCCAACCCCATTGTGATGAAAAAGGGCATTGCCAAGGCCGTTGAGACTGCCGTCGCGTCCATTCGCAGCGATTCCCAGAAGGTCAACGGCACCGATGATATCGCCCGCGTCGGCACTGTCTCCTCCGGCGACGAGGTCATCGGCAAGCTGATCGCCGAGGCTATGGAAAAGGTCTCCGCCGACGGCGTAATCACCATTGAGGAGTCCAAGACCTCTGAGACCTACAGCGAGGTCGTTGAGGGCATGATGTTCGACCGCGGCTATATCTCCCCCTACATGGCTACCGATATGGAGAAAATGGAAGCCGTCGTGGATGACGCCTATATCCTTGTGACCGACAAGAAGATCTCCGTCATCGCCGACATCCTCCCCCTGCTGGAACAGCTGGTCCAGTCCGGCAAAAAGCTGGTCATTATCGCCGAGGACGTGGAGGGCGAAGCCCTCAGCACCCTGCTGGTCAACCGCCTGCGCGGCACCCTGAACGTCGTGTGCGTTAAGGCCCCCGGATTCGGCGACCGCCGCAAGGAAATGCTTCAGGATATCGCTATCCTAACCGGCGGCCAGGTCATCAGCGAGGAGCTGGGCTATGAACTCAAAAACGCTACCTTTGATATGCTGGGCAAAGCCCGTCAGGTGAAGGTCACAAAGGAGAACACCATTATTGTTGACGGCGCGGGCAACAGCGATGATATCAAGAACCGTATTGCGCAGATCCGCAGTCAGATCGCCGTGACCACCTCCGACTATGATAAGGAGAAGCTTCAGGAACGTCTGGCGAAAATGGCCGGCGGCGTGGCGGTCATCAAGGTCGGCGCTGCCACCGAGACCGAGATGAAAGAGAAGAAGCTGCGCATTGAGGACGCCCTGAACGCTACAAAGGCGGCTGTTGAAGAGGGCATCGTTTCCGGCGGCGGCACCGTGTATGTGAACGCGATTCCCGCAGTAGAGGCCCTGCTCAACGAGGTTGACGGCGACGAAAAAACCGGCGTGCGCATTATTGCCAAGGCTCTGGAAGCTCCTGTCCGTCAGATCGCAGCCAACGCCGGTCTGGACGGCTCTGTGGTGCTGGAAAACGTCAAAAAGGCCGAAAAAGGCACCGGTTTCGATGCGTACAAGGAAGAGTATGTGGACATGATCAGCGCCGGTATCGTGGACCCCGCAAAGGTGACCCGTTCCGCGCTGGAGAACGCCGCGTCCGTAGCGGCAATGGTGCTGACCACCGAGTCCCTTGTAACCGATAAGCCCGAGCCTCCCGCACCCCCCGCACCCGGCGGCGATATGGGCATGGGCGGCATGTATTAATCCCGTTATAAATCATGTTGATTGTCCCCGGTACACGATACAGCGTGTACCGGGGACATCTTTATTTGTTGGTGTAAAACTGGAGGTCACCCCACAGGCAGACGGCACACAAAGCTGTACCATCCCTCTGCGGCGTTCGCCTCCAGAATCTCCAGACCGCTGGCCTCCAATACCCCCTGCACTTCCTCCGCTCTCTCGTCTATGATTCCGGAACACAGGAAAATTCCGCCTTTTTTCACCATATATTGTACATTCGGTGCCAGCGCAATAATCACATCCGCCACAATATTTGCAGCGGCAATATCATATCCGCTGCCCAGTTCCTTCTGAAAGCCGCTGTTCCCCAGAAGATCTCCGATCAGCACGGTATAACGGTCCTTTCCGATTTGGTTCAGCGCCGCGTTCTCATACGCAATGCCGGCTGCCTTGTCATCCACATCACAGGCCATTGCGCTGTCCGCGCCCAGCAGCAGCGCCGCTATGGACAAAATACCGCTGCCACAGCCCAGATCCAATATTTTCATCCCGGACCGCACATATTTTTCCAGCGCCGTCAGACACAGGCGCGTTGTCGCGTGCCCGCCGGTGCCGAAGGCAAGCCCGGGGTTCAGACGCAGAACGGCACGACCGTGGGAATCGGCCTCCTCCCACTCGGGAATGACTATAAGCCGCTCCCCAATCTCCATTGGTTTATAGAATTCCTTCCAGTTGTTTTCCCAGTCCTTATCCTCAATACCGTCCATTGTCATGAGCAGGGGCGCGTATTCTTCATGCTTCTTTTTTAAGTCCGCCAGAGCGATCCGCACCGCGGCAACCTGTCCAAAGCCCGCCTCGCTCTCCTCCACATAAAATGTGATCCGGCATTTTCCGGTCATAGAGCGGTCCAGCTCTTCATCCACATAGTCCCAATACTGCTGGTTCTGCTCCAGAAAACGGCGGAAATCTGCCTCATCCTCTATCACCAGGCCATCAATGCCCAATCCGCTGAGCATGGTCTCCACCGGCTCTAACCCCGCAGGGCTTGTGTCAATATGTAAAGCAAGCCATTTCATATTTCCTGTTCTCCTTTATTGCCGCAAGATGTCAGTATTGCGGTACTGAATCGCCTCCGCAAGATGCGCGGCGGAGATCTTCTCCGCACTGTCCAGATCCGCTATCGTCCGGGCTACGCGCAGAATGCGGTCGTGACTGCGGGCCGTCAGACCCATGCGCCGGAATGCCGACCGCAGCATCTTTTCTCCGGCTTCATCCAAAATGCAGTGCTGTCCCAGCATGGGCGGGGTCATGCGGGCGTTGCAGGACACCTCTGTACCGGCAAAGCGTCCGGCCTGTATTTTCCGGGCGGCGTCCACCCGTTTTTTAACATCCGCGGAGGATTCCGGCGTCTCCCTGCGCCGCATGGCCTCGAACTCCACCGACGGCACCTCCACATGCAGGTCCATACGGTCCAGCATGGGACCGGAGATGCGTCCAACATATTTTTCCACCGCGGCATCCGTACACACGCACCGCCCCGACGGGTGCCCCCGCCAGCCGCACCGGCAGGGATTCATGGCGCACACCAGCATGAACCGGCTGGGCAGCCGCACCGAACCGGCGGCCCGCGTGATTGTGATTTCGCCGTCCTCAATGGGCTGGCGCAGCACCTCCATAGCGTCCTTGCTGAACTCCGGCAGCTCGTCCAAAAACAGCACCCCGTTGTGGGCGAGGGAGATCTCTCCCGGACGCGGAAACGCTCCGCCGCCCGCCAGGGCTGCGGCGGAGGCGGTGTGGTGGGGACTGCGGAACGGACGCCGCTGCAACAGCGGATGCTGCCGGTCCGTCTTTCCGGCCACGGACCAGATTTCGGTGGCCTCCAAAGCCTCCTGCCGGGTCATGGCGGGCAGAATCGACGGCAGACGCCTTGCCAGCATGGATTTTCCGGAACCGGGTGAGCCGATCAGCAGGATGTTGTGGCCTCCGGCGGCGGCGATCTCCAGAGCGCGTTTTACATTTTCCTGTCCCATAACGTCGGAGAAATCCAGTCCCGCTTCCGTCGAGTTGCCGGGTGTCCACTCTTTGGCAGCGGAAATGGGCGTTTCACCCCGCAGGTGGGCCAATAGCTGCTGTACATTCTCTACAGGGTAAACCGTCAGGCCGCCGGCAAGGGTGGCCTCGGCGGCGTTTTCGGCGGGCACGTACAGCTCCTTCACGCCTGCCCGTGCAGCGGCCATTGCCATTGGCAGAATCCCCGTAATGGGACGCAGCGCGCCGGTCAGGGACAGCTCTCCTAAAAAGGCCGCGGTCTCCGGCGGCGCGTCCACGGCCTCCTGGGCCGCCAGAATGCCCAGCAGAACCGGCAGGTCGTAAACGGTCCCCTCCTTCCGCAGCGCGGCGGGAGCCAGGTTAACGGTGATGCGGGAGACCGGGAATTTCGCGCCGCAGCCCTTGATCGCCGCCCGGACGCGCTCCCGGGATTCCTTGACCGCAGTGTCCGGCAGCCCCACCATGTCGAAGGCAGGCAGTCCGCCGGACAGCGCACACTCAACAGACACTTCATAGCCTGTGATTCCCTGCAATCCCAGGGAGCGGATCGTTACAACCATGTTCTTTCTCCATTTCTGTTTCTTAGATAGTTTATTATACCACCGTTTACTGTCCTCTCACATTTGTGAAAAGCGACAAAATAGGCGTTAGATTTTTGTGCAGTTTTGACAGGGGATTGTTTACAGGTCAGAATCTGAATTTATTGCGCTGAAACGACACGCTTCTTGTTTATATATCTAAATGGTACGGTGGCACAGCCTGCCGCCCTCAACGTCCCGGATACGCTGATTCAATACAGCGGTGTCACCGGGCTCCCCAATGACATAGAATGACCTGAGCCCGTACAAAACAGATAAGGCTCAGAAAGGAATTCATCCTATGGGAATTACCAATTCTAACAAAGAACTCAGTGCGGCGCGAATCGACTGCAACGGTTCTTTTCAAGTGAGGCTCTCTCTGACAGCAGCCCCCGATATTGTTACCAACCCCACCGACATTGTCCTGATTCTGGACCGCTCCGGCAGCATGGCAGGCAGCGCCCTGACCAATCTGAAAATTGGTGCCAAATCCTTTATCGACATTATCAGTGACGCTACCGGCGGCACCCAAGATGGCCAGATCGGGTCCGGCAGCCGCATCGGCATTGTCAGTTTTGCGGATACGGCTGTGAAGGACACGCAGCTAATCACCTCCGTCAGCGACCTGAAAGCGGCGGTAGACGCACTGTCCGCCGGCGGAAGTACCAACCATGCCGACGCCTTTACCAAGGCTTCTGAGCTGCTGGCGCCCCCCTCCACGAATGCCAAGGTAATGGTAATGTTCACGGATGGCAAGACCACTGCCGGTCCTAACCCCAGTCCCATTGCCGCAGCAGCCAGAGCGGCCGGAGCGGTCATCTATGCCATTGGCCTGTCCGGCAGCGACGGAGTGGACGCCTCCGCTCTGGAGGACTGGGCGTCCAAGCCGGCTTCCGCCTATGTAGCCATTACACCGGATGAGGCTGATCTGGAGCAAATCTTTGCCGACCTGGCCAGAAACATCTCCAACCCCGGTGCCACAAACATTGTGATTACCGACAAGGTATCCTCCTGCTTCCAGATTACCGGCGTGTCCATGCCCACCAAGGGAACCGCCAGCCTGCTGGATAACACCTCGGTACAGTGGAAAATCGATGAATTGGGCACGAGCCAGAGCGAGGGCGCGGTACTGGAATTCACCGTCAGGCATATTGGTCCCTGTTCCGGCAATGTGGAGGTAAACGAGTCCATCACCTACAGCGACGCGGAGGGCAACGTGGTGAGCTTCCCCTCCCCG
>CAMWSZ010000124.1 GCA_947177005.1 uncultured Clostridia bacterium
GGACAGGCCGCCGCTCTGCTGACGGTAGAGGGCGGCGCGGTGCTGGCGGGGCAGTTGGAACGGGTGCGGCGTTTGAAGGAAGACGGCGTGTGCATGATGACCCTGACCTGGAACGGTCCGAACGAGCTGGGATCGGGGCACGACACCCAAAACGGCCTGACCGCCTTCGGACGGGAAGCCGTAACGGAAATGGAGCGGTGCGGGATTTTAGCGGACGCATCACATCTGAACGACCGGGGGGTTGAGGACCTGCTGGGCGTGTCCAAAAAACCGTTCGCGGCCTCCCATTCCAACGCAAGGGCCGTGTGCGGACACCGCCGGAATCTCCCGGACGCCTTTATCCGGGAAATGACGGACCGGAACTGTCTCATCGGACTGAACTTTTCCCGGAGCTTTCTCTCCGATACCGGAGGCGGCGGGCTGGATGACCTCTACCGGCATGTCTGTCACTTTCTGGAACTGGATGCGGGACACTGTCTGGCGCTGGGGTCGGACTATGACGGAACCGACATACATCCGGAACTGGATTCTGTGGAAAAGGCTCTCTCTATTTATGACTATCTGGTAGAACATGGAATCAGTAAAGAAACCGCGGAGGGAATCATGTATGAGAACGCGGAGAGATTCTTCAGCGCTTGGCTGGCCTGAAATATACGACAGGAGTTTTTATGGACGTTACAAATCTGACACCGGCGGAGACGGAACGCCTGGCCGTAATGGCCGAAGCGGAACGGGCTAACGAATATCTCTACCAGATTCTTGACATCGGCCAGCATATGCTGCAAAGCGGCGCGGAGGTCAGCCGCGTGGAGGACAGCATCAGGCGCATGTGTTTTGCCTACGGCGCAGAGCGGGCAGACGTGCTGACTATTACGGCCAGTATTATTGTGACAATCTATTCCCACAGGTTCGGCGCACTGACGCAGACCCGGCGGGTCACTGGGATGAAATACGACCTGAACCGCCTGGAACTGCTCAACCAGCTGTGCCGGATCGTCTGCTCCGGTCAGTACGAGCCGGAGGAGCTGCGGCAGGCACTGGAGGAAATCCTGTCTGCAAAGCAGTACAGCTTTGGGGTGCAGCTGTTTATCTACGCCCTTATTTCCTCCTCCTTCTCCCTGTTTTTCGGCGGGAGCGTCATGGATGCAGTGGCCTCGGGCATCATCGGCATTATCCTTAAATTTATCGACCGCACCATTCAAAAAACGGATGCCAGTCCGTTTCTCTCCGCAGTGCTCTGCTCCTGTCTGGGGGGACTGCTGGCGGGGGCGGCGGTACGGTTTCATCTGGGCGACAGCGTGGATATGATCAGCATCGGCAATATCATGCTCCTGATCCCCGGCATCGCCCTGACCAATTCGCTGCGGGATATGTTCAGCGGCAACACCATTTCCGGCCTGATGCGCTTTATCGAGGCCATTTTGCTGGCGCTGACCATTGCTTTCGGCTTTGCTCTGGCCGCAGGGATCTTGTGAGAGAGGGGGAGCGTTGATGCAGCAATATAGTATGGAATTGATTACCGCTTTTCTCGGTTCCTTGGGCTTTGCGATGCTGTTTCATGTGCGGAGCGCCGAAAAACTGCTGTTTGCAAGCTTAGGCGGACTGCTGGCCTGGGGAGTCTATCTCCTAATGGGTTTTTTCTCCGGCGAGGACGTTATACGCTATTTTTTCGCGTCCGTGATTTTGACGGTCTACGGCGAAATCATGGCCCGCGTGGAGAAGTGTCCCGCCACCCTGTTTATCGTTACCGCATCCGTTCCGCTGATTCCCGGCGGATCGCTGTACCACACAATGGAATATTTCATGGACAACGATTTCGCCGCCTGCTCCATGCAGGGACTGAAAACTTTACTGCTGGCGGTGTCAATCGCAGTCGGGATGCTGTTCCCGACCTCCATTTTCCAACTGTACCAAAAGCTGGTGAGCAAACGTCAGTAGCGTTCCAAAATCCCTTCCGCAAGCCGCAGGCCGTCCGCCGCCGCGGACATGATACCGCCGGCATAGCCCGCGCCTTCACCGCAGGGCCAGAGGCCGTGCAGCGCCGACTGTCCCTGTTCGTCACGGAGCAGGCGAAGGGGACAGGAGGACCGTGTCTCAACCGCCGTCAATACCGCGTCAGGGGCCGCATAGCCCCTGACCTTTTTTTCCAATAGCGGCAGAGCCGCCGCAATGGATTCGCTGACGAAATCCGGCAAAACGTCCCAGAGGTCCCGCCAGCGCACGCCGGGACGGTACGTGGGAACAACGCTGCCGGGTCCGGCCGAGGGACGGTGCAGCAGAAAATCCTCCACTCTTTGAGCAGGCGCGATATAGCCGCCGCCCCCGGCAAAATAGGCGCGTTCCTCCAGGCCGCGCTGGAACGCAATGCCGGACAGCGGGCCGCTGCCGGGAAAATCCTTGGGCGCTGCGCTGACCAGCAGGCCGCCGTTACAGTTTTCCCCGTCCCGGGCATAGAGGCTCATGCCGTTAGTAACGGCCCGGTTTTGTTCGCTGGCTGCCGCTACCACCGTCCCGCCGGGACACACGCAGAAGCTGAATACCCCCCGGCCATTGTCCAGATGACAGCTCAGCTTGTAGCCGGAGGCGGGCAGACGGGGGTGTCCGGCATATTGTCGGTACTGGGCCAGGTCGATCTCCGACTGCCGGTGCTCAATCCGGACCCCCACCGCAAGGGGTTTTGGTTCCATTGGAACGCCGGAGGCATACAGCATTTCAAAGGTATCCCGGGCACTGTTGCCCAGCGCCAGCACCGCGTTTTCACACGGCAGGCGGTAACGGCCTGCCGCGCTTTCGATTTGCAGGGCTGTGAGACGGCCGTTCTGCCGCTCCAGACCCGCCAGCCGGTGCCCAAACCGGATCTCACAGCCCAGCTCCTGCAATTCCCGGCGCAGGCTGATGAGGACACGGCGGAGATAGTCGGTGCCAACATGCGGCTTTGCGTCCCAAAGGATGCTTTCCGGTGCGCCGTGCAGCGCCAGTGTCTCCAGTATAAAACGGTGCCGCCGGTCACGGGTGCCGGTATTGAGCTTGCCGTCGGAAAACGCGCCCGCGCCTCCCTCCCCGAACTGTACGTTGGAGGTCAGGTCCAATTCTCCCGCGGTCCAAAAACGCTCCACATCCTCCCGGCGGCGTTCCACATCCCGGCCCCGTTCCAGCAGAACGGGGCGCGTGCCGCACCGCGCCAGCGCCAGTGCGCAAAAAAGCCCTGCCGGTCCCGCGCCAACGACAACCGGCGGCAGCTCCGGCGGCGTGACGGAGGCCGGAAGCCGGTAGGGCGTCTCACTGACCCGGGAGACGTTCCGGTTTTTATGGCGCAGGATTTTCTGCTCATCCCGTACCGCGGCCCGTAGCGTATACACAAACCGCACGCCGTCCCGGGCATCGACAGACCGGCGAAAAACCTCCGTTTTCAACAGCTCTTCCTGGGGAATGTGCAGCAGCTTTGCCGCCTTTTTGGCAAGAAGGTTTTCGTCCTCCTCCAGACCCAGTTTCACATTTTCAATTTGCAGCATGTTTGCCCCTTTCCGCGAAACCGTCCAGCCTCCCCGACCGGCACGCGATTATCTGCGCCGCCGCCGACACCGCCACCTCCGCCGGAGTCTCCCCGCCAATGGGCAGGCCGACAGGCGAATAAATCCGGTCAGTTTCCTCCGGCGTAAAGCCTGCGTCCAGCAATTTTTCCCGTGTGGCCGCCGCCTTTTTTTTGCTGCCGATACAGCCGATATACCGCGCCGGGGTGCGCAGAGCCTGCGCCAGCACAGTGTAATCGGCCTGATGACCGGGGGTCATGATGACAATATAATCCTCGCCGGTGACAGGGGGCAATTTTTCAAAAGCGCCGCTGTAGGAGCCGCAGTGAATCTCAGCGGCGTCCGGGAAAATTTCCGGCGCCGCCGCGTCAGGACGCTCGTCCCATACCACAACGCGGAAACCGGTCAGGGCGAGGATGTGCGCCAGCTCCCGGCCTACGTGCCCGCCGCCGAACAGATAGACCGTCCCGGCACGGCAGAGCGGTTCGGCATAGAGGACGGGATTTCCCTCCCGCAGCTGTCCGCGGCTGCCCAATAACGGCTCCACTTCGGAGAGGGAAACGCCGGGCAAATCCCGCAGGCCGCGGGTACGGTCATATACCCCCATTCGCCAGCTTCCGTCCTCCGCGGCGGCGGTGACGGTCCAGGCGGCCTGCGTACCGTTCAGCAGCTCCAGAATGTCCTTCAGCAGCGGTTTGACGGCAGGATCAGAGGGGTCAAAATACTGGAAATACAGCCGTACCTCTCCGCCGCAGATCATGCCAAGCCCGTCGCCGGTCCCCTCCCCGCCGAGACGGTAGGACGCAAACTCCGACCGCTTTTCCGCCAGCAGTTTCCGTGCGTACTGTTCGGCCCGGTACTCCACCGCGCCGCCGCCCACAGTCCCCAGCAAAGCCGCACCCCCTGACGGCACCAGTATTTTCGCTCCCGCGCCTCTGGGGGTGGAGCCGTGACTGGCCACGATGCTGCATAACACCGCGTCGTGTCCGGCGGACACAACGGCGTCCAGCGCACTGTATATTTTTTTCATCTTTTTTCCTCCTGACAGTTGTTTTCTTTCTCCTAGTATACCATAATGCGCACCCCGCCGCAAACCTTATCTGCCTGTTGTCCGTTTTCCACAGTTCTCCGCATTGACGAACGGCTTTTTTTGTTGTATAATACCCATACGGCAAATCCCTGTAAGCCTCGGAGACCGCCCGTTTTTCGGGCTCGGAATGGAGGAGATCCTATGTTGAATTTTATGGTTTGGATTTGGCTGGGCGTCACGGCGCTGTCCCTGTTCGTGGAGGCCGTGACACTGTCGCTGGTGTCGGTATGGTGCGCGGTAGGGGCGCTGATCAGCGTGTTTGTCGCATATGCCGGCGCGGCGTTCTCCACACAGCTGCTGGTCTTTGTGTCCGTCTCCCTGCTGACCTTCGCCGCGGTGCGGCCCCTCACCAGACGCTTTGTTGATCCCCATATCATCCCCACCAACGCCGACCGCCTTTTGGGCCTGCGGGCAAAGGTGACGGAGGAAATCAACAACGAAACGCCTTCCGGCGCAGTGTACATCGACGGAAAAATTTGGACCGCACGCAGTGCTGAGGGTGAGATCATCCCAAAAGGAGAACTGGTGGAGATCACCTGTATGGAGGGCGTAAAATTAATGGTCGTGCGGGCGGAGGCGGCTGTGTCCGCCGCATGACAATCCATGTATTCTCCCCGGATTTTTGGGCAGACTAGCTCTGGACACATCCGGAAAGGGGAGAGTTTCTGTGTTTGAAAAGAAGGAGAAACCGCATGAAAACGGGGACCAGGCCATGCACGATGCCATGGACATGACCATTTGGCAGTCCGCCAAAACGGACCCGCAGGGAAGCTGGACCGGTACGCCGGCAGACCCCTATGAGGTGCCTGTGCAGGACGCGGACGACCTCTGATTTTTGTGGAGGCTGAGGGATGCTTCAGCCTCCATAAATTTTTGCCCGGATGCCTCTTGACAAACAGTACAATGCGTTGTATAGTATTGTGTGAAAGGGGGTATCCATGTGATTGATCCGCAACTCAAGCGCGGACTGCTGGAAGTCTGCGTGCTCTCCGCCCTGCGGCAGCAGGACTCCTACGGTTACCAGATCATCAAGGACCTTAATACCTGCATCGAAATCTCAGAATCGACCCTTTACCCGATCCTCCGGCGTCTCGAGGGCGCGGGCCGCCTCTCTGTCTACTCCGTCGAGCACAGCGGCCGCCTCCGGAAATTTTACCGCATCACCCCCGGCGGCGTTCAGCTCATCAACGAGTTTCTCAACAGCTGGCCGGAAATTCTTCGGGTCTATGATTTTATAAAGGAGTGTGCTGACCATGACTCGTGTGCAGTTTCTTAACGACCTCTATAAACGCATCTCGTCCCTCCCCGAGGACCAGGCCGAACAGCACCTCACCTATTACGCCGAAATGCTGGCCGACCGCATTGAGGAGGGTATGAGCGAGGAGGAGGCCGTCGCCAGTATGGAGCCGGTGGATGTGATCGTGCAGCGGATTTTTGAGGACTCCCCGCCGCCGGAACAGCCGGCAATACAATCCCCTGTCTATCCGGACCTGCCGGAAACCGGCGGCTCCCGCTTCTCAAAAGTTCCGGATATGCCCAGAAAACGCGCCAGCATCTCCAGAATCATCCTCTGGGTAATTGCTATTGTGGTAGCAATCGGCGCGGCCGGGAACAAAATCCGTCAGTACCGTCATATGATCCCTGACATCCCCTATGTGCATGAGACCGCCGTGGATTATTCCAGCTCGCCTGTTACTGAGGTCGAATTGGTTCCTGCTGAGGACTGCGGCAGCATGTGGGAAGAAGCGGACAACCTCTATTCCTTTGGTCCGGACGGAATCGAAATCAACGGCACCCAAATTGGACCGGAGGGGATCTTCTCCGAACAGGAGGGCATAGAGATCACCGGCGGCGGGATTATACATAACCCGCTGTCCGTCAGCAGCCGGTACGCCGTACTGAACGATACCTACCGGACACTGGACGCCAGCAGCGTCGAGATCAACTGGACCAGCGGCGCGGTGGATGTCTGCTACTGGGGCGGCGACACCATTGAATTTCAGGAGTACTCCGATGAGCTCCTCCCGGAATCTCAGAAGCTGGAGTATTGGGTCGAAGACTATACGCTGAAAATCAACGACCGCGTTCCCGGCGACAAGGGCCTGATTGTGTATATTCCCGCCGGTTTCTGCTCCCAGCTTTTTGTCGATACCACCAGCGCGGATGTGACGCTGTCCGGCCTGCGCTACCTCGGCTCCGCTTCCGTCTATACCTCCTCCGGATTTATCGGCGTGTATAACTCGGTGGTGAGTGATATGAATCTGTCCGGCTCTTCCGGCAACGCGGTCCTTCAGGGCGTGGCCGCCAATTACCTGTCCGCGGAGCTGACCAGCGGCAGCCTCATCCTCAACGGCGTGGCCGCGTACAGTATGGACGTTTCTCTCAGCTCGGGCGATATCTCCGGTTTCGCCGCCGGGTTGTCCCTGGAAATGGAAACCTCCTCCGGCAAGATCGACATCTCCGCCAGCGCGGAGCAGCTGGAACTGGAGGCCTCCAGCGGCGATGTTCAGCTGACGCTGGCAGGTGCGTATCTCAACTATGTGTCGGCCAGCACCACCAGCGGAAACGTGACACTGATCCTCCCGCCCGTCCGGAATTGGAATTTCGGCCTGGACTTTGATTCCGCCTCCGGCATCCTGGACAAAGGCACCTTCCCCCTCGTCCGCTCCAACGGCATGTATCACAGCGGAGATTTCGACGAGTTTATGATTGTCGCGGAAACCTCCAGCGGAAACCTGTATCTCCGTTCCTCTTAATCCAGCCCCGCGGGACCAGCCGCAGACGGTCCCGCGGACTTTTTGGATATGTCCCGATTCGGCTTCGTGTTCCCAATTGAACGCAATGAATATTCTGCTTTTGGAATTACACATCCTGTGGTATAGTTATAACAAATCAAAATTTGGAGGTGTTGAAAATGGTAAAAACAGTTGGAATTGTGAGCCTCTCCAGCGGCATCATGGGGGAGGATTTTATCAGATTTGAAGTAGAAATAGGGCTTCGCAGGCTGCATGAATATGGGTTGACTGTAAAGTTTATGCCGAACGCACTTAGGGGCCTGGATTATATAAAGGAACATCCAGAGAAGAGAGCAGAGGATCTTTTACAGGCTTTCCGCGATCCTGCAATTGACATGATTCTCTGTGCCATTGGCGGAGATGACACATTTCGTTTGCTTCCTTACTTGTTTGACCATAATGAACTGCGGGATGCTGTTTCCCAAAAAGTGTTTCTTGGCTTTTCCGATACAACCATCAATCACTTTATGCTGCATAAGGTGGGCCTGCG
>CAMWSZ010000125.1 GCA_947177005.1 uncultured Clostridia bacterium
CCAGGACCTGATGAACACCATGCAGCGGGCCATTCTGACCCTGTACTGCTACGACGACAAGGCCAATGATGCCGGCTTGGAAAACGTCCTGCGGCAAAGTCTTCAGCTGCTGAGCAATATGCCGGTGCTGGCAATCTACGCCTATCAGGCGTGGCGGTACTACGAGGGGGAGAGCCTGTTCATCCATGTGCCCCGGCCGGAACTGTCAACGGCGGAAAATTTCCTGTATATGCTGCGGGAGGACCGGAGCTATACCACGCTGGAGGCGCGTACCCTGGACGTGGCGCTGGTGCTGCACGCGGACAACGGCGGCGGCAACAACTCCACCTTTACCAACCACGTCGTCACCTCCTCCGGTACGGACACCTATTCCGCTGTCGCGGCGTCAATGGCGTCGCTGAAGGGCCCGCGCCACGGCGGTGCAAACAGCAAGGTCATGGCCATGATGGCAGATATCAAAGAGCATGTGGAGGACTGGTCCGACGAGGGCAGGCTGGGCGATTATCTGGTCAGAATGCTGGATAAAAAGGCGTTCGACGGCAGCGGCCTGATTTACGGCCTGGGACATGCGGTGTATACCCGCACCGACCCGCGCTGTGAGGTGTTCCGGCAGTATGTGGAGGACCTCGCCGCGGAAAAGGGCCGCAATCAGGATCTGGAGCTGTACAAAAACGTGGAGCGCATCGGCAAGGAGCTGCTGATGAAGCGCCGCCATAAGGACGCGCTTTCCACAAATATCGACTTTTACAGCGGCCTTGTCTACGAAATGCTTGGCCTGCCAATGGAGCTGTATACGCCGCTGTTTGCGGTGGCGAGAATCTCCGGCTGGAGCGCCCACCGCATGGAGGAGCTGTCCATAGGCGGAAAGCTGATCCGTCCCCGGTACGAGTGCGTCGAGGGGCAGCGGGACTATATCCCAATGGAAGAGCGTTAAACAAAAAAACTTCCTGCCTCGTTTGAAGCAGGAAGTTTGCTCATACCGCTGCAACAGGTCAGCATTCAAAAAAGTTGTAACCGCAATCCTCCAAAAGTTCGGCATAAAATGCCCTGGTCTCCGCCGCCGCTTCCCTGCGGTCTTCCTCATAATCATACTCACTGCGATATACGAAGTCGTCAGGGTCCAGCCGCGTTTTTTGAGGAGAGCGGTCAAATTCGTAAAATACGATGCCGTCACTCTCACTCCAAATGAAATGACATCCGTTGCTTGGACTGTCAACCGTTTTTTCCAAAGCCTCCAGAGCGGTTTCCTGCATCTTCCGGACAGCACCCCGCAGCGTGAAATTGCCTCCGGTTTCTCTGGCAAACTCTGCAATAAACCCATATGTAAAAACAACCGGATTTCCTTCATATTTCATGTCAATTTCCAAGGTGTTGCAGTGGGAGCATTGAGCAGATCTTTCCCCGCCTTTGCCGTATACACAGTATTTGCAGCTTGCCAACGGACGTTTTGGGGAATCCTCTGTTTCCGTGATATCTGTAAGAATCACAACGGACTCTTCCGGCTCTTCTGGGTCTGTATTGAGCAGAAGCAGAAAATGGTAATCCTCTGTTTTGTAGCGGATGATTTCTTCTTTCCATGAACGGGCAGCTGAATTATCCGCCCAGAAAATGCGGCGGATTGCCTTGCAGATCCGCCGGTAAAACAGCCCGAAATCCCGGCGGAGATAAAAATTGATTGCCCGTGTGTTCAGTTCCGCGAATCCCCCGAAACGCTGCGTGCTTTTCGAGTTCCACACAGTGGGCGGCTGATATCCTAAATCGCACATGGTTCGGATCAGTTCCAGATACAGTTCCTCACCGGGGAGTATTTTTTGAATCAGCTTCAGATACAGCGGGTAGGTGAACGTATACAGGATGCCATCCTCCTGACACTCATAAAAAACATCTGCTGTCCACAGGCGCTGATGAGCAAAGCTGTTGCGCAATACCGGGTCCGAAGGAATGCCTTCGTTCCGGCAGAAGGGACAGGCCGTATCGGACTCCTTCAGGATATTCCCACATTCCCAGCAGAGTTTTCTCAGGTTTTTTCTATGTCTTGCCGTAATAGGTTTTCCATTATATACCATTCTATCACCTCGTCTCTTCTGTTTCAGACGGCGGCTGCTGTGAAGAAGCAAAGACCTCTTCCCCGCCAATATCTGCTGTTTCTGCGCGGTCTGAGAAAACGGCGAAGTCCCTTGCATTGCGCAGGATTTGCTTGGCCGTTTCGTAAGACATTTCGGTAGAACGGTCACTTTCATAGAGCAGAAAGCCGCCCTCATTCAATGGATAGCGGCATGTTATGCGGGAATTGCCGCCGTCATACCCTGTTTCGCCCCATGCATACTCTGCGTCTATATGATTGACCTCAAAATAGCGGCGTTGGTCAACGCCCCAGTCCGCTTTCCGGACTTTCACGCATTCGGGACTGCCGGAGGCTTGCAGGAGCAGTTCGCCGAGGGTTTTGGTTTCCGGCGGTTTCGCCAGTACCGCACCCCGCAGCAGCGCGATGATTTTTTCCTGAACATCGCACTTTTTCTCCAGCTCTGTTACCCGTTTATGTTCCTGGCTCAGATCGCTCCGGAGGCCGTCGATACGCTTTTGGCACTCCTTCAGTCTGGACTCTATGTTGCTTAAACGGATCTCCTCTTCTGACTCTTCTTCCCATTGTGAATCTTCTGCGTCCTCCGGCTCTTCTTCCTCTTCATCGAATTCGTATTCTCCGGGATAAAACATAATAGAACCTCCTGTCCAAATGAACTTTCTATTCCTTTTATGGTATCAGAAACTTCAGAAAATGGCAAGGAAAAGTTTTTATCTTCCTTTGGAAAATGGGATAAGATTACTCCTGCTCCGAAAAAAGCACTTGTATTTTCCCGCAAAACCAAGTATACTGTATTTATGAACAAGAAATATTACATGATACCAAAACTGAATGCGGCGGTTTTGCTCTCCGCCGGACTGATGCTGGGGTCCGCGCTGCTGCGGATGATCTACTATATGGGCGTCAACGAGGCGCGGGGAGAATTCTGGTGGCAGGCGGTGTTGCCGGTGACGGCCTGCGTTCTGTTCACAGCCTCGCTGCTGGCCGACGCCGGAGACCGTCCCCACCGTACCGCCGTTCCGGTAGTGCTGGGCTGTATCTTTTTCGCGGTAAAAGCGGCCGGGTTCTCCCCCGGACACCGCCTCTTCTGCTGGCTCCTCTATCTGCTCACCGCCGGACTCTATTATGCCACCGTGCGGCACGGGCTGAACAAGTGGTTTTTCGGTGGGCTTGTCGGCTGTGCGCTGGCCTACCATGCCGTTGTGGAGGACGCCGTGCAGCACCGCTTCCTGGAGCTGTATACCACGCCCCGGGCAGTGTGGACGCCGGATTGGTGGTATTTTCTGGCCGAACTGACGGTGTTGATGACCATGACCGCCCTTCTGCTGGCCACGTTTTCCATGGAAAAACGGGAGAGGCAGGGCTGGACGCCGGTCTGGGGCGACCGGAACGACGGCCGGCGTCTGCGGACCGTAAACCCGGTATGGCGGATCTCCCCCTATATCATGCTGACCCGGAACACCTCCTCCAATTTCCTCCGCGACAGTATGGAATGCACCGCCCTGGACGCCTATGTCCACCGCAAACGGCGTGAGGGCCTGCGTGGATTCGGTGCGCTGCATGTGGTACTGGCGGCGTATGCGCGGTGCGTGGCGCAGTACCCGGGCGTCAACCGTTTCATCTCCGGCCAGCGCGCCTACAGCCGTCAGGAAATCGAAATCGCCATGAACGTCAAGCCGGAGATGACCCTCGAGTCCGTGGATACCGTCATCAAGCTCTATCTCAGCCCTACCGATACTGCCGAGGATGTGTACCGGAAATTGCAGGAAAAAGTGGCGTCCATCAAGGCCGCGCCGGACAGTAACACCAGCTTCGACGTCCTCACCCATGCCATGAACATGATCCCCGGCCCGGCGCTGCTGCTGGCCACGTGGTCGCTGCGGTTTCTGGACTATTTCGGCTGCCTGCCGCGTGCGCTGACAAAGCTCAGTCCGTTTCACGGCTCCCTGTACATCACCTCTATGGCGTCGCTGGGCATCCCGCCCATTTTTCACCACCTGTACGATTTTGGCAATGTGCCGGTGTTTGTCTCGCTGGGGAAAAAATACCGGGTCAAGGAACTGTCCAAAACCGGCGATGTAGTTGTAAAGCGATACATTGACTATACATTTGTCACGGACGAACGCATCTGCGACGGCTTCTATTTTGCGTCGGTACTGCGTTTCTTCCGGGGGATTTTACAAAATCCGGAATGCCTGGATACCCCGGCGGAGGCTGTGGTGCAGGATATACGGTAAAAACAGCAAACAGCATCTTGGGTAAAAAGCGCCGGGAACGCACAGTTTCCGGCGCTTGAAATTTTATGGGGACCGGCAGAGAATATTTTGTCAGAACCGGCATTTTTGTCCAAATCCACACTTGCAAGCCGGGCCAAAACTTGGCATAATAGAAGCATCACGATTCAGAGCCGGAAAATCAAAAGAGAGGATGTGTAGTATTATGCAGGAATTGCAGGAGCGGATTCGTAAGGAGGGCAAGGTGCTGCCCGGCAACATCATCAAGGTGGACGGCTTTCTCAACCACCGCGTCGATACGCACCTGATGTCGGACATCGCGGACGAGTTCGCCAAGTATTTCGATATAGGCAGCATCACAATGGTCCTTACCGCCGAAGCCAGCGGCATCGCGCTGGCTACCATCTGCGCGCAGAAGTACAATGTACCAATGGTGTTCGCCAAGAAGGCCAAGAGCGACAATATTGAGGGCGGCCTGTATCAGAGCGAGATCTATTCCTATACTTATAAGAAAAAAATAACCCAGATCCTGAGCAGGGAGTGGATGACCGCCAGCGACCGGGTCCTTATTGTGGACGATTTCATGGCCAATGGCGAAGCGGTACGGGGCCTGTGCGACTTGGTCAGCCAGGCGGGCGCGGAATTGATTGGCATCGGCATTGCGGTAGAAAAGGGCTTCCAGGGCGGCGGCGACCGCTTGCGGAAAATGGGCCTGAATTACCACGCGCTGGCCGTGATCGAAAAGGCGGATGAAAACGGCATCGTATTCCGTGAGGACTGATACATCATCTTTTTTAAGAAAGGCTTGCAATATGAAACATCAAATGATAATAGTTCTGGATTTCGGGGGGCAGTATAACCAACTGATCGCCCGGCGCGTCCGGGAATGCGGTGTCTACTGTGAGGTCAAGCCCTATACCACCCCGCTGGAGGAGCTACGGACAATGGAGCCTATCGGCTTTATTTTTACTGGCGGACCAAATTCGGTTTATCTGGAGGACGCGCCCCATGTAGACCCGGCGATTTTTGAGCTGGGCGTGCCGGTGCTGGGCATTTGCTACGGCTGTCAGCTGATCGCTCAGGCGTTGGGTGGCCGTGTGACCCCGGCGCAGGATGATACGGCTCGGGAATATGGAAAGACAGAGACGTTTTTCGATACCTCCTGCAAGCTGTTCAAGGGCCTGCCGGAGCGGGGCGTGAGCTGGATGAGCCATGGAGATTATATGGAAAAGGTGCCGGAGGGCTTTGCTTTGGCAGCGCATTCGAAAGCCTGTCCCAATGTGGCTATTGCGGATGAAAAACGGGGCTTTTACGGTGTGCAGTATCATCCGGAGGTCAACCATACGGAGAACGGCACGGCAATGATCCGGAACTTTTTGTATGAAGCCTGCGGCGCGTCGGGCGACTGGACCATGGGCGATTATAAACGCACGGCAGTGGCCGCAATTCGGGAAAAAGTTGGGGACGGCAGGGTATTGCTGGCCCTGTCCGGCGGCGTGGACAGCTCGGTGTGCGCCGCACTGCTGGCGGAAGCGGTGGGCGAACAGCTGACGTGCGTGTTCGTAGACCACGGGCTGATGCGGAAAAATGAGGGCGATGAGGTAGAAGCCGCCTTCAAGCCTTGGGCGATGCATTTTGTACGGGTGGATGCAGAGGCCAGATTTTTGGAGAAGCTGTCCGGCGTCACGGAGCCGGAACGGAAACGAAAAATCATCGGTGAGGAATTTATCCGGGTTTTTGAGGAGGAAGCTAAGAAAACCGGTACAGTGGACTTTCTGGCACAGGGGACTATTTACCCGGATGTGATTGAATCCGGCACTGGTGATGCGGCCGTTATTAAGAGCCATCACAATGTGGGCGGCCTGCCGGAATATGTGGATTTCAAGGAGATTGTGGAACCGCTGCGGCTGCTGTTCAAGGACGAGGTGCGGCAGCTGGGCCGGGAACTGGGCCTGCCGGAATATCTGGTTACACGTCAGCCCTTCCCAGGACCCGGACTGGCAATCCGTATGATTGGCAGCCTGACAAAGGAGAAGCTGGATACCCTGCGGGATGCCGACGCGATATACCGGGAAGAGATTGCAGCGGCAGGTTTGGAGCCGGAGATCGGACAGTATTTTGCTGTGCTGACCAATACCCGCAGTGTGGGCGTTATGGGCGACGGACGTTCATATGACTATACCTTGGCGCTGCGGGCCGTTACAACCACCGATTTTATGACCGCTGACTGGGCCCGTATCCCATATGAGGTACTGAACAAGGTCAGTACCAGAATTGTGAACGAAGTGCCAGGGATTAATCGTATTGTGTATGATATCACCTCCAAGCCCCCAGCAACAATTGAGTGGGAATAAATAATTTTATTCAGAAAGCCTTGCAAATACTGGAGTTTTTGGATTTAACCGTACCATTTGATAGCATAATGATAGCAGACGCCTGATACCGCTTTACTTTGTTCACTTCTATGTGGCAGGTGGTTTGCAGGTAAAGGCCCTTATCCAAGAAGTGGCTCCGCTGACTTTTGAGAAGTCGGCGGAGCCGCTTTTGCTATTTCTTCAAGTCTTCGACCAGCAGATCGCTTAGCATTTGAGAAGGAACTGCGGCCCGACGCTGGGAGGTGTCGAGTTGAGGGTAACGGTAACGCCATTGATCGTATTCTTCTTTTGTGATCTCCCCTGCCTCCAGCTTCGCCGCCTGCTGGTGCCATGCAGACAGCATTTGCAGCAGCTCGTCATAGGCGCGGCCCCTGCCCCTATCCAAACGCAGGCAAATCTCGCCGTCGATCTCTCCTACCCGCAGGCCACGCAAGTCCTCCAGCGTAAACAATGTGTGCATCAGGCCGGTATTGCTGTCGATGTCTGGAACTGCCAACGCCTGGGGAGACACATCCAGCGCATCAGCCAGCAGCTTGGTCAAGTCAGCCTTTGGTGTCCGATTGCCGGATTCATACTGTGCCATCCGCACATCGGCGGTGCGCTCCGGGAACCCCACCGCCATACCAAGATATTTCTGTGTCATACTCCGCAAGGTACGGAAAAAATGAATCCGCTCACCGATTGCCATAGTTGCCAACTCCCATCTGTTGTTCTTGTCGAAAATAGTATAGCATATCTGTTTAGGAATAGTCAAGATAAACTTAAACAAAGATGTTAAAATTTTTCTCGCAAACCACTTGACAAAAGCAAAAAAGTTTAGTATGATGATTAAGCAAAAAAGTTAAAGGAGGTGACAATACAATGGCAGGCACGATGTTCATGCGTGTGGAAGAAGTCGCAGAGGAGCTGGGGGTATCCGTTCCCTACGCCTATAAGCTGATTCGTTCCATGAACGCAGAGCTGAAGAAAACCGGATGTATCACCATTGCGGGCCGTATCGACCGGAAGTTCTTCTATGAGAAGTTCTACGGGACGCGAGAGCAGGCAGAAAGGAGGAATTGACCCAATGGCAGCATTCAAAAACAAGGAAAACGGCACATGGTACGTCCAATTCCGTTATACGGACTGGAGGGGAGAGCGCCAGCAGAAGTTCAAGCGCGGCTTTACCACTA
>CAMWSZ010000126.1 GCA_947177005.1 uncultured Clostridia bacterium
GCTGTATGGGCTTTGGCGACGCCGGGAACGGCCAGCACTCCTGGACCATTGACGAAGAACATTCCCGTGAGATCATCAAGCGGGCGCTGGAATTGGGTGTGAATTTCTTTGATACCGCCATTGGTTATCAGAGCGGCACCAGTGAGCAGTATGTAGGGCGGGCCGTCCGGGATTTTGCCAAGCGGGAGGATGTGGTGGTGGCCACAAAGTTTCTCCCCCGCACCGGGGACGAAATTGCGGCGGGCATCACCGGCCAGCAGCATATTGAGCGGATGCTGAATACCAGCCTGAGCAACCTGGGACTGGATTATGTCGATCTCTATATCTACCATATGTGGGACTACCAGACCCCTCTTTATGAGATCATGGACGGGCTGAACAATATGGTAAAGGCGGGCAAGGCCCGGTATATCGGTATCTCCAACTGCTTCGCGTGGCAGCTTGCCAAGGCCAACGCCCTGGCGGAAAAGGAAGGCTTCGCCAAATTTGTATCCATCCAGGGCCACTATAACCTGATTTTCCGGGAGGAAGATCGGGAGATGGCGAAGCTCTGCGCAGAGGACAACATCGCCATGACACCGTACAGCGCATTGGCGGGCGGACGGCTCTCCAAGCGTCCCGGTGAAACCTCCAAGCGGCTCCAGGAGGACAGCTACGCCAAGCTGAAGTATGACAGCACCGCAGAGCAGGACGGCGAGATCATCCGCCGGGTGGCGGAGTTGGCAGACAAACACGGTGTTACAATGACGGAGGTATCTTTGGCATGGCTGCTGACAAAGGTGACGGCCCCGGTGGTAGGTGCTACAAAACTCCACCACATTGAGGGCGCGGCCAAGGCGGTTGACTTGGTATTGACTGCGGAGGAACGGACCTATCTGGAGGAACCCTATGTTCCCCACGCTCTGGTAGGCGTGATGGCGCAGAACACCGCCTCTGCGGCGAAAAAGCCCCATGTCTGGAGTACCGGCAATCAGGAAATCAAGTAAGGACAATTCAGAAAGTAAGGAAACAATGAACATGAAAAATGTGTAAAAATTTGGTGCGATGATCTTGGCACTGATTCTGGCGTTCAGTCTCGCAGTCCCGGCATTTGCCGCCGTGGAGGACACCGGCTTTTCCGATGTGGATGCCAATGCGTGGTATGCCGGGGCGGTCATCTACTGCCGGGAGCATAATCTGATGGCTGGCACTGGCAACGATCAGTTTGCCCCGGAGAACAATCTGACCCGTGCGCAGCTTGCCGCCGTCCTTTATCGAATCGAGGAAACCCCGGCAGTGACAGGTACGGACGCTTTTACGGATACCCCTGACGGCGCATGGTATCATGATGCTGTACTGTGGGTTTCTCAGCAGGGCCTCATTGGCGGCTACGGCGGCGGGCTGTTTGGCCCGAACGATTCTGTTACCCGTGAGCAAATGGCCACTATTTTCTGGCGCTATGCGGGAAGTCCCGCCGCCGGCAGTGAAAACACCTTTGCCGATGAAGCGGACATTGCCGCTTATGCCGCCACTGCCGTGGACTGGTCCGACAGCAACAGCATCGTCCGTCCCGTTTCCAGCGGAACCTTCGCACCCAAGAGCAATGCCACCCGCGCCCAGGTCGCCGATGCGCTGATGAACTTTGACCGTACACAGCAGACCGTTCCTACTGCTCCCACCAAGCCTGACCCCACACCCAGCGAAGGGGGCCGCGTTCTAATCGCCTACTTCTCCGCCACCAATAACACAGAGGGTATTGCAAATCATCTGGACGCCATTCTGGATGCCGGAATCTATGAGATTACACCGGAGACGCCCTATACCTCTGCTGACCTGAACTACAACACCGACTGCCGCGCCAACCGGGAACAGAATGACGCCAGCGCCCGCCCCGCTATTTCCGGCAGCGTGGACAACATGGAGCAGTACGATGTGATTTTCCTGGGCTATCCTATTTGGTGGGGGCAGGCTCCGAAGATCATCTACACCTTCTTGGAAAGCTATGATCTCGGCGGCAAGACCATTGTGCCGTTTTGCACCTCCGGCAGCAGCGGCATCGGCTCCAGCGCCGCGAACCTCTATTCTCTGGCCAGCGGTGCCACTTGGCTGGACGGCCAGCGGTTCAGCGGCAGCACCTCCCGTTCTGCTGTGGAGACTTGGGTAAACGGCCTGGGACTGACACTGACCCCTGCGGCCTGACATATTGGATGCTAAAAGCGCCTCATCCCAAGTGGGGTGAGGCGTTTTTCCACAAAATTGGAGTTGAAAAATGAAAAACAGATTACTTCGGATGATAGAGCCCAAAACAAATATTGACAGCGGGCGGAAAATTTTTTCCGATGCCTCACTGATGAAGATGATTATCCCGCTGTTTTTCGAGCAGCTTCTTACGATGATGGTGGGCATTGCCGACACTTTCATGATCAGTTATGCCGGAGACGCGGCGGTATCCGGTGTGTCTCTGGTCAATATGTTCGTCACAGTGTTTATTTATCTCTTTACCGCCCTGGCCTCTGGCGGCGCGGTGGTAGTCAGCCAGTATACCGGCAGCGGAAGCCGGGAAAACGCAGACCGCTCCGCCGGTCAGCTGCTTGCTGCTGCAACTGTGATCTCCGTTGTATTGATGGGGGCAACCCTGATCTGGAACCCTCAGCTACTTCAATTCCTCTTTCGCCGGATTGAACCGGATGTGATGGACGCCTGCGTGATTTATCTTCGTATTATGGCGCTTTCCTTCCCAGCTCTGGCAGTCTATAATGCGGGAGCCGCTCTATGCCGGAGTACGGGGCGGACGGATATGACCATGAAAATATCCATTGCGTCAAACATCATCAACGTAGCAGGCAACGCCATTGGAATTTTTCTGCTTCAGGCCGGAGTAGCCGGAGTAGCGTATCCAACCCTGATTGCCAGGACTTTTTCCGCTGTGGTCATTACGGTTGTGTGCTTTGATCAGGCCCAGGCCGTTTCCTATCAATGGCGAAACATCCTGACATGGCAACCGGCTATGGTTCGGCGCATCTTGAACATTGCGGTTCCAAACGGGGTAGAGAACGGGTTGTTCCAGCTTGTGAAGGTGGCGCTCAGCAGCATCACCGCCCTGTTTGGCACCGCGCAGATTGCCGCCAATGGCATTGCGCAGAGTTTTTGGTCTTTAGCGGCCATGACCGGCGTGACTATGGGGCCTGTTTTCATTACGGTGATCGGACAGTGTATGGGAAGCGGTGATACAGAGGCGGCGGAATATTATTTCAAGAAGCTGTACCGCATGACCCTGGCTGGCTCCATTGTCTGGAACGTTCTGATTTTTGCAGTGACACCCGCAGTCATGCTGGCATACCCCCTCTCGGATGAGATTATTCATCTGGTTATTGTTCTTGTTCTCATACACAACCTGTTCAACGCTGCCGCATTTCCCGCATCCGGCGCACTGCCCAACGGCCTGCGGGCAGCAGGAGACGTTCGCTACACGATGTATGTTGCGGTCGCCTCCACGATCATCATCCGCTTTGTACTGTCGGTTGTCCTGGGTATTTGGATGGATTTAGGCGTGATTGGGGTTGCAGCCGCAATGTGCTGTGACTGGGTGGTGAGGGCTGTGCTGTTCCTTCACCGTTTCCATACCGGTCAATGGAAAAATTTTCAAGTGATTGAAGAAACAGATTAACCCGATTGGTGAAATAACCATATTTGATGTACTGCGGCGGGGAGCGGTCTATCTTTGGTACTCCTTCGAAAATTCGTGCCGCTTCATCCGTTATTTTGATGTTTGCTGAGCGGGCTGTTGGCTGCCCCCTTGTCTTAGCGTATCCCAGCGGCTAAGGTGGCATTTACGTCTCCTTGGCTGCGGGGATCGTGGGCGAACAAGGGGTCCGGCCACCAGTCTGCACAGTTTTCTCTGTGCCTTTTTGACTTTATCAAAAAAGAACTTGCAAACCTTTTTTCAAATTGATATACTGTCCATTATAAGGCACTTCCCATTTGAACTGAAGTCTTGTGACGGCCGGTTGTCACACACCTTATCGCATCTTATGAGATTTGCCTGTGCTTGTTTTTGAGCGGCGCATCTGTAACTTTTTACGAAACTGGAGGTTCATAATGGCTAAAAAAGAACAACACACTGTTCCTATGACGCGGTCTGAAAAAGAGCTCATGAAGACGAGAATAGATCCAGGCAAATCTATCTTAAAAATAGACAAAAAAACTGGACTTATCATCATGATTCTTGTGATTCTCCTGGCGGTTATTATCGGTATTGCGTGCAAGTACATATACGATAGACAAGAAGATAAAAAAGATAAACAAGAAATGAAAGAAGATCTACAAGTTCTGCTGTCTGCTCAACAGGCGGGAAATATGTCTCTGAGTAACATAGGGCACGGTTCCGGTGCGCATGTGCCGCATGAAATATCCATGGATCCGGTGGAAGTCGATGGAAAGCCCTTATCCGGATATGCGGTCGTTTCATTTAATACAAGCGACGGGCCATATGCGATGTATGACGGATATTTTGAGGAGGGCCTATTTAACGGACAGGGGTCTTATACGATATACTATCCCGGAACGAAGACCGCGGAATCTATATATACCGGGGAATGGAAGGATTCGCTTCCGAATGGGGTTGGAACCGGTAAGTCCTTCTATCAAGAAAACGGCGGGATGGAACTTTTATATTCTGGGACCTGGGTGGACGGCCAGATTAGCGGACCATCCTGTGAATATACGTACTTTTGGCCAACTGGCGGAATTCATATTCAATACTCCGGCAGTATGCTGGATGGTAAGTTCAGCGGGATTGGAGATGAATATACGGAGTATTCGTCAACTGGTGCGATCCTATTCCAATATTCCGGCGACTTTCTTGACCATATGTTTAATGGCACCGGGAAATGCCTGGAATACGCAGAAGAGGGCACAGTGCTGAAATGCGTATACGAAGGGACCTGGAAGGATCAAAACCGGAACGGGACAGGCACAGCGACAGGCTACTATGAGGACGGAAAAACCATAAAATATGTGTATGAAGGGGATTGGATCGACAATTCTCCAGAGGGAGAAGGTACATCGACAGTATATTACGAGGATGGAAAGACCATAAAATGGCAACACAACAGTCAGTGGAAAAATGGCTTTCCTGCCGGTAAGGGAACGTTCACAAAATATGACACGAACGGCGGAGTCCTGACCACAGGGGAGACCGACTGTACGATGGACGGGACTGACATAACACTTAACACTTATTGGGATGTATCAACAGCAGATGAAGCGACTATGCACGAATTTACGGATTTTTTATCTGCCATTATGGATATGACGGCCTATCACGAAGGAGAGTGAACCTATGTTGCGGCAAAAGTTCAGATATGACGGTTACGAACAACTCCTGAAGCAGCGGGAGTACAGCCAGGCGCAGGGATACTGTTCATCCTTCCCAAAAGATCAGAACGCTGTAATCTGCGGATGGTATGCCCAATATTTCCTGCTGCGGCCCGAAACCGAGACTTCATTTCTTGAGTTGGATGCTGCGATCAGGAGCATTCATTGGGACATCAAGTCGAAAGGGCAGCAAGGATATGATAAAAACGCCCTGTACCTTCTTGGGATACTGCTTTTTGAGCGGGGCTTTGAAAGGGAGGGTGACTATGTGCTGAAGACTGTCTCAGCTTTGAAAAAGACAAGGGAAAAGCTCTCCGAGGCCGAAAAGAATGCCAGAATCTATCGAGAGCTGCATTATTTTCAGAAGTGGGAGAACAGCCATCAAATGGAGGATCTGGAGGAGGCAGCGGACTGCTACGGGCACAGTGAGATCTGCTATCTCTATGCTGATATGGTCCGGGAAAAAGGCGGCAGGCAGGATGTGGCGGATGGGTATGAGTTTCTTTACGCGGTGGACTATTGCGCGGTACGGATGGACAAGGCTACTTATAATCGAAACCATATTGAATCTTATCTTGATCAGGTCCGCGATGACATCCGGAAAGATATCGGTTTTATCGCGTCCGATATGGCGGCAGTCAAAGAGAGCTTGTGTGGAATCGAGAGTCATCTGGAGGCTATGGTCCGAAAGATCGACGCCTTACCCGAGGCGGTATGCGCCTCTCTGCATCAGGAGTTTGGCACGTTTCGCGCCCAGATATCCGGACTGTCGGAGCAGATAGAAGATCAGGAGGAAACCGTCTGT
Source organism: uncultured Clostridia bacterium (assembly GCA_947177005.1). GTDB lineage: Bacteria > Bacillota > Clostridia > Oscillospirales > Oscillospiraceae > Pelethomonas. The sequence continues at coordinate 6,161 of CAMWSZ010000126.1, forward strand.
TCCTTGGTCGAGAAAGCGCAGGCGCTTGACCTGGAGGTGCAGGACAGCCGGGATGCTATGCTGGAACTTAAGGCACTGGCGGAGCAGATCAGTGCTGCCGGTCAGGACCGGGAGGACCGTCTGACTCAGAGCATCAACGGTCTCAAGAATGCTATTCTTGAGAATAACAACCTCTTGCTGCAGGAGATCGTTGACGAGGCCGCAGCGGAAATTGACAGCCGTTTCCACGGCCGGCTTTCTAAAGCGGCAAGAGACTCCATTGTTACGGCCCTATTTACCCTGAATTTCTATAAAGAATTAAACGAAGCGCATGAACCTCTGGTAGAATACAGCGGCGTGGTTATCCTCGCCGCGAGCGCGTTGGAAATCGAGATCCATGAGCGGTTATACGAGCCTTTTGGCCTGTACATCCAGGAAGTCCATAAGCAGACGCTTCAAAGGCTTCTTCACAAGGATCCCAGATATCATTTCACGCTGGGATCTTTTGGGTTCGTTGTGGGTATCCGAGCGGTGACTGAGGGAATCGCAAGTGAACGGAACAGGCTGTACAAGATGTTCAACGAGTTTGTTCAGGACAACAGCGATCTGTTTTCTTCTGATCCAAGATCCCTGTTCCAGTGCGGGCCAGACGGTAAATTGCCGCGCAAGCCGTTGGAAGACTTTGCCGGGCGTCTGCGTAAGTTGAGCAATATCAGGAACGATGCTGCACATATAAAGCCGATAACCTTGGAGAGAGCGGAGGAGGCATGCCAGCTGGCTTTTCTTTCACCTCAGGAACGTGCGGGTCTGGTGGCTAACGAGAGCATCTCCCTGCTTGAATTGTTACTAAAATCCTGTACCAAATAAATGTCTTTCTCGGATCGCTTCCAGCGTTAATAATTGCCCCCTATGTAGTTAATTTTCTACATAGGGGGCGTTTTTGTTTGTTATTCGTCTTTGCTCCCATTGGAAGCATCTTCTTCTGCCGCAAGATATACATTCAAGGCATTCCTATGCAGGCCGATAAACCGTTCCCGCAGGCTGGCTGAAGGATTTCGGCATCCACGCCGAACTTGAAGAAATAGAATTCCGCCTGCGCCGCAGTGCATCGAAAAACGAAAATGTTATTCTCCGGTCCAATCTTCTCGACAAGCTTAGGGCGAAGATGCAATTGCCGCCGGTATTTTATCTTTAGTAGTAGAATTGGTTCTATCTTACAAGAAAGAGGGCAAAGTTATGGCAAACATAAGTTCTGTTTATGGCTATGTACGGGTATCTACCCAGCTACAGAACGAAGCGCGGCAGATGGCGGCTATGAGGGATTTCGGCGTACCGAACAAAAATATTGTCGTCGAAAAGCAATCCGGAAAAAATTTTGAGCGGCCCCATTATCAAAAGCTGGTCAAAAAGCTGCGACCGAAGGATGTGCTGGTAATCCAAAGTATTGACCGGCTGGGACGAAACTATACCGAAACATTGGAGCAGTGGCGGTACATCACCCAGAAGAAAAAAGCGGCTATCGTTGTACTGGATATGCCTCTGCTGGACACGCGCGGCGGGGACTCCCGAGATCTAATGGGCCAATTCATTGCGGATCTCGTGCTACAAATTCTCAGCTATGTAGCGGAACGGGAGCGGGAAACGATCCGGCAACGGCAAGCAGAAGGAATCGCAGCAGCAAAAGAACGCGGGGTACAAT
>CAMWSZ010000127.1 GCA_947177005.1 uncultured Clostridia bacterium
CGCCCAATCCCCGCCCCCGGACCAGAGGATCAAGAAACAGACTGGTCAGTTCCGCCTCCGTCCCCGCCCACCGGACCGCCGCCGCACCGCAGGCCAGCGTGCCGGACAGTGCGCCCAGCAACGTATAGGGTGTGCCGGGACGGCGGATTTCTTTTGCCGTCTGCGGCAGGAGATACTGCTCAAAATATCTCTGCTCCTCCGGGAAAACCTGACGTACAGACAGAACAGACATAGAAAAGGAACCTCCAACGTGAGATGACCTCATTATACCATAAGTTTTCTATGGGCGGCATGCAAGTTGTGCAGATTGAGCGCGATTTATGTCGAAACTCTTTGTGTAGCCGCCGAAGTCTGTTATGATAACATCAGTCCATCAGGAGGGGGTGCCGGTATGCACCTGGCGGTATGCGGCAACTGCGCACAGGAAACCGAACAGATATGCAGCTGGATAACACAGTATTGCCAGGCCAGCGGCTGTGCTGTCGGGCTTTGGCCTGTCCGGACGCCGGAGCAGCTCCGGCAGCTCCGGCAGGAGTGCATCTCCGCGGCTTTCATCGGCTTTGACGACACCACCGCCTTTCTTGCTGCCCGGGAACTGCGGGACAGAGACCGGAACTGCCGGATTATTATAATCAATGATACCAGCCGTTACGCAATCCGATGCCACCGCATCCACGCGCTGTACTTTATCGTCCGTCCGCTGGAAACCTGGCACATTGTACGCAGCATGGAACTGATTTTAGGACGGAGAGCCTATTAAACCACCGGAGGTGCGCCCAATGGCACGGAGGACCTATCTCAAGCGTCAGAAACAGATTCCCCCGCAGCCGGTCACAGACCGCGGTATCCGGCGCCAGCTGTCCTGGGCGGTGGGCGCAGAGTACTTCCAGAACCGCGACCCGCTCCAGCACGTGACAGAGGCATTCCGGACCTCCTTCGACCGCTCAGGCCGTCAGAGGGCCGGGGAAGCCGGGAAAAAGGAACAGCAGGAAAATCTCCAGAATTCCGGCCAGTCCCGGGACAGGGCAGACCAAAACGCGGAGCCATCCCTCCAGCGGTTTTCCGAGACTGCTTTCCAGCGCGGCAGCCTGGCGGGCGCGGTTTTGCAGGGAACGGGACGCCTTATGCTGACCTCCTGTATCAGACGCACCGTGGGACAGTCCGAAAAAAATATCCAGCAGCGGACGTTATCCGGCCTGGGCGCCAAGAAAAAAAATGTCCCCGGCGCGCCCGCGACACAGGTCACGTTTCACCGCGGGTTTGTAAACAGTGCGGTGGGCGTGACGGTGGACGCCCTCCAGAATGCCCGCCGCACGGTGGAGCTGATGGAGCGAATGGTACAGGGGCAAGGCGGTATCGGGGAGCACGAGGGAAGAGATACCCTGCGGACCTTGTATCCGTTCCTGGACCAGAGCCGGGAAAAAGAACTGCTGGAACAATACCGGCGGCAGCTGGGCCGGACAGAGAACGTCCGGGAAAAGGCGCTGCTGCAAAGCGCCATCGTTCGCACGGAGGCGCTGATGGACAAGAAAACGCAGATGAAGACGGCGTTCACACAAAAGCTCCGGGAGATTTCTGACCGGGCCAACGAGGCCCTGCGGGAATTTCAGGAGCCGGATTTTGTGGACAGTCTGATGCAGGACCTGACAGAAGGAGACAGGCAAGATGGTTCACACAACCAGCCGGAAAACGGCGGACCGGACAAATCAGAACCACCGGACGGCGGAGAGAACCCGCCGGAACGACACGCAGATTCCAACTCTGGCGCTGCGGGCGGTTCAGGCGGGGACGGGTCTGGACCGGTTCCCGCCGGAGCTCCTCCGGCAGCTGGCAGGTGAGCTGGGCAACAGCGCGATGCTGGACCTTCTGTCCCGGCAGCGGACGGTCCGGCCGGAGGCCCCGGAATGGCCCCCGCAGGACAGCGCCGCGCTGACGCCGCCCGCGGAGGTGGAACCGGCAGCACCGCTGCTGGTACAGCCGCCCGCCGGATTCGGAGGCGGCGGATGAACACCGAACGCCAGCTGACCGCCCTGCTGGATGACAGCGGCGTGGTCTGGCGGCGGGAGATGGGAGAGATTCGCTTCCGCTTCACCAGCGGCGCAATGACATGGGAAACCGCCTGCAGGTGCCTGGACAATCAGGTGCTGGTGTACGGCCGGTATCCCTTTGAGATCCCGGCGGACCGGCGCACACAGGCCCTGGAGGCCTGCGGCGGGATCAACAGCCGGGTCGTGCGGGGCGGCATATATCTGACCCCGGAGGGACGGGTGGTGTTCCGCACATGGGCGGATATGGGCGACGCCTATACCGCACGGGACGCTCTGGCCCGGGCTTTGGAGTACAATATCGCCGTCGTGACCCACTTCTGGGGCCGGTTCAGCCCCTGACAGTACTATGAGCATCCATCCCAGGAAACTCAAAAATAGATCATCAAATCAAAAGGACAACAGAAAGGAGGGGAGCTTCACGACCGGCTCCCAGCCAAAGTACCAGGGCGTGAAGCAAAGGTATGGCAGAATATTTGTCCCCAGGCGTATATGTAGAGGAGTATGACTCCGGGGCGGTCCCCATGCAGGGCGTCAGCACCAGTACCGCAGGATTTGTGGGACTGGCTGAGCGTGGTCCTGTGATTGGCCAGCCCCAGCTGGTCACCAGCTTCGCGGACTACCGGCGGATGTACGGCGGCTACCTCAGCCAGGCCGGTTACGGAGACGCCCGGTATCTGCCCTATGCGGTAGAACAGTTCTTCGCCAATGGAGGCTCCCGGGCTTATATCATGCGCGCCGTCCCCGGCGACGCCAAAGCCGCGGTAAAAACGGCAGGCGTGCTGCGGATCACCGCCGCCAGCCCCGGCGCTTGGGCGGAGAATATGCGGGTCACGGTGACACCCTCTTACAAGGCAAAGACCCAGGTCTACGAGGTGAAGGGCAGTGACCTGACCCTCAAAAACGCTGACGGCTTCAATGCCGGAGACGTGGTGGAGCTGTTCGACGGGAACCGCAGCGCCTATGCCACGGTAAAGAGCGTGCTGGACCGGGTGGTTACGCTGGACGCTCCCTGCTCCTTGGACGTGGCAGACCGGCGGGTGGGAACCGCCAAGTATATCCGGACCTGCGAGATCACCATTACCGCCCGTCTGGACGACAACGTGGAGGTCTTTGAGAACCTGTCCCTGAAACCGGAGGCCCTGAACTATGCCCCTGTACGCACCTCCAAAAGCGACCTCATCAAGGTGGAGGTCCTGGAGCGCAAAGCGGCGGCCCCCGCGCCCGCGCCGGTCAAGGACGATAAGAAGGATGAGAAAAAGGACGGCAAGGATACACCCGTGACTCCCGCCGTGTCCATGACTTCTATCGTGCCCTATGACCTTTGCGGCGGAACCGGCAGCGAGATGATCCTCACACTGGAGGGCGGCAGCGACGGTACTGTTCTGAATGTCAATCCCTCCGCCTATCTGGGCGAGGACAACGGCCCCGGCAAACGTACCGGCCTCCAGGCGTTTTTGGAGAACGGCACCGTATCCATCCTGCTGATTCCCGGCGTCACCGCGCCCGAGGTGCAGGCCGCGCTCATCGGCTTCTGCGAAAACCGCAAGAGCTGCTTCGCCATCCTGGATATCCCCCAGGAGCTGAAGAAAACCAACGATGTGGCCAACTTCCGGGATATGTACGACAGCACCTACGCCGCCATGTACCACCCCTGGCTGGAGATGTTCGACGGCGGGGCTAAGCGTACCGCCTATTTCCCGCCCTCCGGCGCAATGGCGGGCATCTACGCCCGCAGCGACAATGAGCGCGGCGTCCATAAAGCCCCCGCCAACGAGATCGTGCGGGGCTGCACCGGCCTGTCTACCCTGTACAACACCGGTGAACAGGATATTCTGAATCCCATAGGCGTCAACCTGATCCGTTCCTTCCCGGGACGCGGCATCCGCGTCTGGGGCGCACGCACCATCAGCTCCAACGGCCTATGGAAGTACCTCAACGTGCGCCGTCTGTTCATCTATGTCGAGGAGTCCATCAAGGCGAACACCAACTGGGTGGTCTTTGAACCCAACAGCGAGACGCTGTGGGGCCGCGTGACCCGGACCATCGAGTCTTTCCTGGCCACCTGCTGGCGGGACGGCGCTCTGGCCGGCACCAGCCCGGATCAGGCATTCTTTGTGGAGTGCGGCCTGACCACCATGACGCAAGACGACATCGACAACGGCCGTCTCATCTGCCAGATCGGTATCGCGCCTGTGAAACCCGCTGAATTTGTGATCTTCCGCATCACGCAGAAGACCGCATACGAATAATCTGGACTCCCATCATCGAACAGAAAGGACGAAGTTAAATGGCTATCAATTATCCGTATAGAGTATTTCGGTACCAGGTTGAGATCGATGGGATCAGCCGTGCCGGATTTTCCGAGGTCTCCGGCATGAGCGCCAGCGTGGATGCCGTGGAGTACCGCGAGGGCGACGACCTGCGCAACACACCCCGCAAGCTGGCAGGCCTGACCAAGTTCGGCAACGTGACTCTGCGCTGGGGCACCTCTGATGACAGCGACTTCTTGGATTGGGTCTATTCCGTGGCCCCCACCAATACCGCCCCCCCCACCGGAATCGTCCGCCACAACGTGACCATCACCCTCATCGACGACGCGGGCAGTCCGGGACCGTCCTGGAACCTGATTAATGCGTGGCCTGTGGGCTACACGGTACCCGACCTGAACGCAATGGGCGGCGAGGTTGCCATCCAGTCTCTGGAGCTGTGCCACGAGGGCCTGGAGCATACGCCCGGCAGTACGGCGGCAGACCCATCCGCAATCTGATGAACCGGGCCTGAACCCGGGAGAGCTTTGATACGCTGCCGGAGGGAGCGAAGGCGTTCCCTCCGGCGGCGGGAATCCTAACTGTAGAGGTAAAGCATGGAAACTGAATTTGAATTCGAACTGCCCCGGGGCTATGTGGACCAGAACGGCGAGGTGCATAAGCGGGGTGTGATGCGTTTGGCCAACGCGGCGGACGAGATCCTTCCCCTGCGCGACCCGAAGGTCCAACAGAACCCCGGCTATCTGACGATTATCCTGCTGGCCCGAGTGATTACAAAGCTGGGGACCCTGACTACCATCAATACCCGGGTGATTGAGGGGCTGTTTACGATGGATCTGGCCTATTTGCAGGACCTTTACCAGCGGATCAATATGTCGGAAATGCCGGTATACCGGGTCACCTGCCCCCACTGCAATCAGGAGCTGGAGGTGCCGCTGGATTTTTTGTTGAGCTAGGACTGGCGCTGTATCCCCAGGAACGGCTGTATCAGGAGATGACGTTTCTCTCCTACTATCTGCACTGGTCCCGGGATACGGTCATGCGCCTGAGCCATCAGGAACGCCGGAGATGGTGCCAGGAGGTGTCCGAGGTGAACAAAAAGCTCAGCGGCAAACAGCAGCAGTCCTATGAATTCCGGTAATTATCGAAAGAGGGGTGAGGGCAGTTGAAGATTACATACCAGGAGCCGTTCCGCGCTTTCCGTTTTCTGGTGGAGGTGGAAAACGCCGGAGTAGTCGCGGCGGCCTTTTCCCAGTTTTCCGGCGTAAAAATGGATGTGGATACCATTCAGATCCGTTCGGGCAACGACGTCAGGGGCGTACAGGAGACTGTCCCTGTGTTTACCCGCTTCGCCCCCGTGACACTGACCAAGGGAGTTATCGGGGACAACGATTTCATCGACTGGCTGTTTTCCGCCGCCGCCGGCCCCAATGCCGGACCCAGCGGAGAGAATTTATACCGGACGCTGAATATCGTGGCCCTGGACGAGAAAGGAAACCGGGGCGTGACCTGGTCCCTGAAAAACGCCCTGCCTATCGGGTATGAGCTGACGCCAATGAACGGCGGGCGCAGCGAAGTGCTGTCCGAAAGCCTGACATTTGCGATTATGGGCATGGAACGAAAAACGCATACACCTCAAAAGGAGGTGCGGTAAGGTATGTCCGATTATCTGTCCGGCGCATACTTTGAGGTGGAGCTGTCCGGTAACGACGTGTCGCTGTCCGGGCGGTTCACTGCGGTGTCCGGTTTGGGCATGGAACTGGAATATGAGGTCTATAACGAGGGCGGTCTGAACTATCCACGGTACTTCTTTAAGGAAGTAAAGCCGCAGGTATTGGTTTTGCAGGCGGGCGTGGTGACTGATGTGGACGCGGCGTCCCAGTTGATGCACAAGTGCAATATGGGAATGAGCGTGCCGCTGGAGGGGACGGTCGTTTTGAAAGACGGCTTTGGAACATCGCAGCGGGTATGGAACATTGTGGGCGCACATCTGCAAAAATATGTGGGGCCGGATCTGGACGCAAATCAGGCGGCGGTGGCGGTGAACCGGATTGAGCTGCTTTATAACGGGTGTTATTAAACGGAGGCGCTATGAAATCGATTGCTGTGACAAGGCCCAATATGGCGGTGCTGCAGCAGGACAGAATGGGACTGTCCTCTTTTGGTATGCTGTCGGCGCTGTTCGGCGAGGAGATTCTGCGGCGTTCCCAGCGCCGGCTGGGGATATGGCGTCCGGTGCCACTGGAGCTGCTGGAGGAGGAAGCCGCCAGCCTGTCCGGACAGCAGCAGCTTTCCGTCAATTTGGACCTGACGCTGTTCTTAAAATCCCTGCACGAGGAGCAGCGGAAGGCACAGCAGGAAAAACGGGAGAAAAAAGAAAGTGACCGGACGATTGAAAAGCTGCTGGAGCGGATGACGGTACGGGAACAGACGCTGCGTGTCCGGGAGGGAACCCAGCAGATCAACATTCAGGCAGCCGCACTGGGCCGGAACCACACCATTCGCGTGACCCGGACGCCGCGCCGCCGGGAGACGCTGGAGCCGGTCAGCAGCGTGACGGCTGTTCCGTTCTCCGGAGGATGGCAGCCGCAGTGGCGGCCGGAGCATCCCGGATTTTCACAAAAGAGACAGAGTACGGCGGGCATGAAGGGTGGGAGTATCCTGCTTCCCGACGCACTGCGCCGCCGCCGGGAGCAGCTGCTGGAGGAGGCGGTGTTTTCTGCGGCAGTGAACCGGGTCGAGGAACTGACGGAAGACAAAAAAATCGTCCGCCGGGAAGAACTGAAATGGGAGGTAAGCCGGTCAGTAGAGGAGACACTGGCCCGTCAGCGGCGGATACAGACCGCGGAACGGGTTGGAACGGATTCCGTCTTGAGAGACAGAGAGGGACAGGAAGAGAAGACCGGCCGGCCGGCGGATCTGCCGGACGGAAGCACAGAATTCCAAGAGAAGGATGCAGAGGTATCTTCGGAAAACATACTGGTATATCGCGAGGATGAGGACATCCAAAACAACATCGGGAAAAAAACGGATAGCAGACATTCGACAGTTTATGGCAAAGATCAGGAAAAGAGTGAAGCCGCTGGCAAGGTGCCGGGCGGGATAAAAACCGAACCGAAACAACTGATGGTTGCCGGGAAACAGAAGTGCTCTCTGGTACGCACAGGCATTTCCGCAGAGACGCGGAAGGAAACGGCAGATAGGAGCGAGCCTGATTCACGGACTGAACCGGTAAGTTGGAAAGCTCAAAACGAGATCAGCAAAAAAATTATAAGGCAGACAGTTCCGCAAGGCGTTCCTGCCGAAGAGAAGGAGAACTTGCGTGATATAGATGCCCGGGCATACCATACGAGCGAGAAAGATGAAAAGCAGACAATTTTGCAGGGGGAGCCGGTCAAGGAACAACCTGAGGAAACCTTGCAGGGTACCGTGCTTGAACTGGGATATCAGAAAGGCCAAGATCACGAGACACAGACGGTATTGCAGGGCACTCCGGCGGTAGCAGA
>CAMWSZ010000128.1 GCA_947177005.1 uncultured Clostridia bacterium
CGGGGTGGAAGGAATGGAGGAATTTGCAGTAGCACTGGCCCGGAACTGGTTCAATCTGCTGCTGCTGGCGGCGGCTGTGATTGCGGCTGTAGTGGTGATTCGCTGGCGGAACCGGAAACGCCCCTTTCCGCGCATCCAAAAACCGCCGAAGCCCCCAAAGCCGCCTGAACCGCCTGCGCCGGGCGAATAACAGATCAAAAATGCCGGGGAACAGGCAGTTCCCCGGCACAATATTTTGCTGTTTACAGGTTTGTGAGGATATACTTCAGAACGAACAGCACCGCCAGGACGTACACCAGGACGGGGACCTCTTTCGCCTTGCCGCGGGCCAGCTTGATGACGCTGTAGGAGATGACGCCGAAGCCGATGCCGTCGGAAATGGAGTAGGCGAAGGCCATCATGGAAATGGTGAGGAACGCGGGAATGGCGCACTCCAGATCATTCCACTCAATGGACGCCGCGCCCTTCATCATCAGAACGCCGACAATAATCAGCGCTGGAGCGGTGGCGGCGGAGGGGATCACTTGGGCCACCGGCGCCAGGAAGGTGGATAGCAGGAACAGAACGCCTACCACAATAGAACTCAGTCCGGTGCGTGCGCCCTCGGAGATGCCGGTGGAGGACTCGACGAAGGTTGTGACGGTGGAGGTGCCCAGGCACGCGCCGCAGCAGGTGGCAACAGCGTCGGCAATCAGCGCACGGTCGCCGCCGGGTAGGTTGCCGTGGCGGTCGGTCATACCGGCGTTGGTAGCGGTGCCGATGAGGGTGCCGACGGTGTCAAAGCAGTCCACCATTGTGAAGCTGATGACGGCGGTAATCAGGGGCAGAAAGCCCTTTGCCATTACGCCGCCAAAATCCAGCTTCATCAGCACCGGCGCAATGGAGATGCCCTCCATTGTAATGGCCTCCGGCAGAGCAGTGCAGCCCATAGGCAGACCGATGAGTGTGGTCAGGATGATGCCGATGACAATCGCGCCCTTGATTTTGTAGCACATCAGAATTGCGGTTATCAGCAGGCCGATGATTGTCAGCAGGCCGTCGGGATTGCCCTTGAAATTCAGGGCGGGCACGCCGGAAGCAAAGGAAATGAGCGACACGTTCAGCAGCCCGATGAAGGCAATGAACAGGCCGATTCCCGCGGAGATCGCGCTTTTCAGGAACCCGGGGATGGAAGAAATGATTTTGCTGCGCAGTGGGCTGACGGCGATAATCAGGAACAGGATGCCGCTGATGAGAACAATGGCGAGGCCCTCCTGCCAGGAGTAGCCCATACCGAGGCAGACGGTATAGGTAAAGAAGGCGTTGAGGCCCATACCGGGGGCCTGTGCGAAGGGGGCGTTGGCCAGCAGGGCGGTGAGGATGCAGCCGATTGCCGCGCTGATGCAGGTAGCCAGCAGGACCGCGTTATAGTCCATGCCGGTGGCGGACAGCATGAGGGGATTGACAAAGATGATATAGGCCATAGCGAAAAAGGTGGTGATGCCGCCTATGATCTCTGTCCGGAAGGAACTGCCGCGTTCAGAGACTTTGAAAAACTTGTCCATAAAATTCTCCTTCTATTCAGATGATGCGGAGGCGGTGCGCCGCCTCCAGGACTGACACATGTATTGTACACGAAACCGGCAAAAAAGAAAAGCCTAACTGTGAAATCCGCTGAGAATTTGTGAAGAATTACGAAGTTTCCCGGGCAGCTTTGGTGAAATCCCCTGAATATGCCAAAATTCCCGCGCCCACTGTTCGCTCAGACCGGACAAAAAGAACCGTCCAACCGGCAGAATTCAGACCTGCCCGGATGGACGATTTTTCTAATTCTTGCTAAACAAAAGAAATTTTTGAGGCTTTTATTTTTTCTTTCTCGGTTTGGGCGCGGGCAGTTCCGCACAGGTAATCTGTATAAATTCAGTAAGTAACTCTCTGTTGTCCACATCTGCGATAAGGAAATACGGTTTTGCGCCGTCGTAGGGCGGGGCTGTTTCCAGGTCCGGGGCGAACTGTCTCCCCGCCTCCGTGATTTTGACGAAAAGCTGGCTGTCACAGATCAGCCCAAAGATTTTCCCGCCGCAGTATATTCCGTACTCCCCGAACATTTTCCGGTACGTAATATTTCCCGCGTCCCGCAGCTGTTCGGCGATGAACTGAACAAATTCCGGTTTAGAAGCCATTGGTTTCTCCTTTACAGTTCCTGCCGTCCCGCAAGGGCGCGCATCAAAGTTGCGTCGTCGGCGAATTCCAGGTGTCCGCCCACGGGGATCCCGTAGGCCAGACGGGTCACGCGCACGCCGAAGGGCTTCAGCAGCCGGGCGATGTACATCGCAGTTGCCTCCCCCTCGGTATCGGGATTGGTGGCCATAATGACCTCCCGGACGTCACCCTGCGCCACACGTTCCACCAGGGATTTGATTTGCAGGTCATCGGGTCCCACATGGTTCAGTGGGGAGATGACGCCGTGCAGCACATGGTAGCGTCCCATGTACTCTCTGGCGCGTTCAATGGCGGCCACGTCTCTCGGGTCGGCCACCACGCAGATCACGTTCTCGTCCCGCTTGGCGGAGGAACAGATGGGGCACAGGCCGCCGGCGGTCAGATTCTGGCACACGGGACAGCAGGTGACTTTTTCCTTGGCTTCCAGAATCGCGCCGGCAAACTCCTGCGCCTCCTGGTCGGACAGGCTCAGCACATGGAAGGCCAGACGCTGGGCGGATTTTCCGCCGATGCCGGGCAGGCTGGCAAACTGCTCCACCAATTTTTCCAGTGGAGCGGGAAAGTATTCCATAAATTGTACACCTCATTTTCCGAACAGATTGCCCAAAACGGGCGCAATTTTACGCAGGCTCCGCCGGGTCCGGACGGACCGTCAAAAAAGCGGGACAAAGTACCCCCGGCGCGGCTCAGGCATAGGATACCGTAAGCGGCACGTGCGGTGGGCGGAACCCGCTCCCACGCGCCTGCCCCTGTCCACCGCGCCGCCGCATTATATAGATCGGGAGACCGCCGGGAATCATACCCCGGCGGTCTGTCCTTAGAAACCGGGTTTGCGTATCAGACCAGCTTCCGCACGACGTCCGCGCAGCGTTTGCAGAGCGTAGGGTGATCGCTGCTGCCGCCCACCGAGGACAGAACTTTCCAGCAGCGTTCGCACTTTCCGCCCTCCGCCTTTTTGACCTTCACGCCGGGCGTACCGGACACCGCGGTGGCTTTTGACACAATCAGCAGGTCGGCCAGCTCCTCCGGGTCCATTTGGGTAAGGAAAGCATCCTCCGCAGACAGTTCGACTTCCGCCTCCAGGCTCTTGCCAATTTGCTTTTCGGCTCTTGCCTGCTCCAGCGCGCCGTTTACCGTGTCCCGTACCCGGATAATACGGTCCCAGCGGGCCATAGCGTCCGCATCCAGAGCATATTCCTCAAACGGCTTGTTCATGACATTCAGAAGGACGTTCCGGCTGTCGTCACCGTCGCGGTGGGGCATTGCCAGCCAGATCTCGTCGCAGGTAAAGGCCAGGATCGGGGCGAAAATTTTGGTAATGGTGTCCAGAATCAGATACAGTGCGGTTTGCGCACTGCGGCGTTTCAGGCCGTCCTTTTCCTCACAGTACAGCCGGTCTTTGATGATATCCAGATAGAAGCTGCTCAGCTCCACCACGCAGAAATCGTTGACCGCATGGCTGACGACATGGAAATCATAGTTATAATAAGCGGTTTCGCAGCGTGAAATCAGGGCGTTGAGTTTCGTGACGGCCCAGCGGTCCAGCTCCAGCATTTCTGACGGCGCAACGAGATGGTTGGCGTCGAAGCCGTCCAGATTCCCCAGACAGTACCGGGCGGTGTTCCGGAACTTAAGGTAGTTCTGACTTAACTGCTTGAAAATATTATCGGAGCAGCGTACATCCGCGTGATAATCGGCGCTGCCGGCCCACAGGCGGATCATGTCCGCACCGTACTTCTTGAAGACGTCGGCGGGGTCCACGCCGTTGCCCAGACTCTTGTGCATGGCTTTGCCCTCGCCGTCCACGGTCCAGCCGTGGGTCACGCACTCCTGAAATGGTGCGCCCTTCCCCAGTGCGCCGACAGCGGTCAGCAGCGAGGACTGGAACCAGCCGCGGTATTGGTCAAGCCCCTCCATATAGACGGTAGCGGGCCAGAAGTGCTGGTCTCTCTGCATGGAGGCGAAGTGTGACGAACCGGAATCGAACCAGCCGTCCAGCGTATCTTCTTCCTTGGTGAAATGCGTGCCGCCGCAGTGGGGGCACTGATACCCGGCAGGAAGGATTTCGGCGGCATCCTTTTCGTACCAGGCGTTGGAGCCCCCGGCGGCAAACAGCTTGCTGACCGCCGCAATCGTGGCATCGTCGCAGACGGGCTTGCCGCAGTCCTGACAGTAGAACACGGGGATCGGCAGGCCCCACCGGCGCTGGCGGGAGATGCACCAGTCGGACCGCTCCTGAATCATGGACACCATACGGTCGCGGCCCCAGGCGGGGACCCAGCGCACGTTATCGGTGGCGGCGACGGCGGCGTCCTTGAACGCGTCCACGGAGCAGAACCACTGGGGGGTGGCGCGGAAGATAATGGGGTGTTTGCAGCGCCAGCAGTGGGGGTAGGAGTGGACGATATCCTCGCTGGCAAACAGTGCGCCGCTCTCCTTCATATCGGCCAGAATGACGGGATTCGACTCATCGGTAGTCATCCCGGCGTATTTCCCGGCGTAATCGGTATGGCGTCCGCGGTCGTCCACGGGCACGACCATTTCCATATTATACCGTTTGCAGGTCTGGTAGTCGTCGGCACCGAAGCCGGGGGCCGTATGCACGCAGCCAGTACCGGAGTCCATTGTTACATACTCGGCCAGTACCAGACGGGAGGTTTTGTCCAGGAAGGGGTGTTTTGCCAGCATATTTTCGAAGAAGCTGCCGGGATAGGTCTCCAGAATTTTGTAGTCCTCAACGCCGCCGGTTTTCATGACTTTTTCGACCAGGGCTTCCGCGAGGATATAGATTTCGCCGTTGGAATTCTGCACCAGCGCATAGCTCTCGCGGGGATGCAGCGCGATTGCGAGGTTGCCGGGGAGGGTCCAAATGGTGGTGGTCCAGATCATGAAGGAGATCTTGCTCTTGTCATACGCGCCCAGCTTGCCGGAATCATCCTCCAGCGCGAACTTGACATAGACGGTAGTAACGGGGTCATCCTGATATTCGATCTCAGCTTCCGCGAGGGCGGTCTCGTCATAGGGGCACCAGTAAACCGGCTTCAGACCCTTATAAATAACGCCCTTTTTGTACATTTCCCCGAAAATTTTGACCTCTTCCGCTTCAAACTCCGGGGCCATAGTCAGATACGGATGCTCCCAGTCGCCGATGACGCCCATGCGCTTGAAGCCATCTCTTTGGATATTGACATACTTCTGCGCGAAATCGTGGCAGGCGGAACGGAACTCAGGTACGGACATTTTTTTCCGGTTGAGCTTATTTTTCTTGATAATGGCGGATTCAATAGGCATTCCGTGGTTATCCCAGCCGGGGATATAAGGGGTATAGTAGCCGCGCATGGCGGCGGAACGGACAATGAAGTCTTTAATGGATTTATTGAGCGCGTGGCCCATATGGAGGCCGCCGTTGCTGAACGGAGGTCCGTCATGGAGGGAGAAGAGGGGTTTGCCCTCGTTTTTCTTGAGCAGCTCGTTGTAAAGGTCCAGTTTTTCCCAGTTTTCCAGCATAACCGGTTCCCGGGCGGGCAGACCGGCACGCATTGGAAAACCGGTTTTCGGCAGGTTAATGGTTTTATTGTAGTCCATGATGAATTAATTTCCTCCTATTGGATAGTTGTTATAAAATATTGAACCGGCAATCAGGTTTCCGGAGGGGAGACAGGGGGGAGTTTTGGATCGTCAGAGAGGCCCAGCAGATAGTCGGCGGAGACGTGATAGTGTTCGCAAATCATAGCAAATCGTTCCAAAGTAGTCGTTTTCTTGCCTTTTTCCATCTCACTGATACTACTTATAGCAGTGCCAACGGATTTTGCTAAATCTGACTGTGTTTCATTATGCAGGTTTCTGATTTCCAAGAGTCTTTGACCATACAATTCTTTACTAAACATAAAAAAACCTCTTGACATTTTCGCAAAACACGAATATACTACATATATGGATTTCTCAAAACTAGAAAAAATGGAGAGAAATAAAATGATGAATATATTGAAAGAACTTTATGACGGACAATATGGTGTTGAACTGCCGAAAACACTTGAATATAGGGCTGTACGGCATAAAAATGTTGAGGGATTTTGGGATAAGATTGAAGAAGCAATGGGGCCTGATTTCATAGAAAAGAATTGGGAAAATCTGTCCAGACAGGAAGAATTGGAGAGTTTCGAGTACTTCCGGCAGGGATTCCATCTGGGCGTGTCGCTGATGCTGGAATTGCTCTGATTACAAAAACCCGTAAACCCCGCCCCGTCTGGGGCGGGGCACGGCGCGCAAATTTTCAATAGTGGATTCTATATTAAATGCAAAACCGGATTTTGTCAACAATTTTTCCGCAGTATCAGGAAAAAATCGTGCCCGGACTTTACATTTCAATGAATCTGTAGTATTATCATTTACAGGTCACCTGACACTAAGGCCAGCAGCCTGCGTGAAAGGTACGGAACGAACGCTGCAATGCCGTACCTGTTTTCAGGCGCGGCATTGATTTTTTTGGCGGAAAAAGGAGGTCAAAAAATGAGTACAAGAGTTGCGGTTATGAGCATCATCGTGGAAAACGGCGGGACCGTGGAGAAGCTCAACGGGATTCTGCACGAATACGGGTCCTATATTATCGGCCGGATGGGGATTCCCTACCGGGCGCGGGGAATCAATATTATCAGTATTGCCATTGACGCGCCGCAGGATAAAATCTCCGCGCTGGCCGGACTGATCGGAAACCTGCCGGGCGTCAGTGTCAAGACGGCCCTGTCCAACGTGACTGCCGGTGACAGTTGAACTGGCGGCCCTCATTGAGAGACTGGCGGCGGGCCGCGGCCTCTCCTTGACGGAATATGAATTTCTGCTGGAAAACCGCAGTCCGGAGGCGGCGGCTCTGCTGGCGGAACGGGCAGTCCGGGTCCGGAAGGAGATCTACGGAACCGCCGTATATGTGCGGGGACTCATCGAAATCAGCAACTTCTGCAAAAACGACTGCCTTTACTGCGGTATCCGGCGCAGCAACCGCCGCTGCCAGCGCTACCGCCTGACGCCGGAACAGATTCTTTCCTGTGCGGACGAGGGGTATGCGCTGGGCTTCCGCACCTTTGTCCTCCAGGGCGGAGAGGACGCCTTTTTTTCCGATGAGACGGTTTGTGGACTGCTCCGCACGTTGAAGCGGAATCATCCGGACTGCGCTGTAACCCTGTCGCTAGGCGAACGGAGCCGGGAGAGCTACCGCCTGCTGCGGAAGGCCGGGGCCGACCGGTATCTGCTGCGTCACGAGACGGCGGACCCCGAACATTACCGGCGCCTGCATCCGCCCGAGATGTCCTTTGACAACCGGATGCGGTGCCTGTATGACCTGCGGGAGCTTGGCTATCAGGTGGGCTGCGGCTTTATGGTTGGTTCGCCGGGGCAGACCGCCGCGGAACTGGCAAAAGATCTGAAATTTGTAGAAGAATTCAAGCCGGATATGTGCGGCATCGGGCCGTTCATCCCTCATCAAAACACGCCTTTCGGTAGGGAACCGGCCGGGACCGTGGATCTGACCTGCTATCTGCTGT
>CAMWSZ010000129.1 GCA_947177005.1 uncultured Clostridia bacterium
TTTTGTCCTGCTCTTTAAGCTGCTGCTCATATGCTTCCGCAGCGGCTTCCGCATGCTCTTCCTTTGGGGGCTCTTCCGCAGCTTCTTCCGAAATCTCTGCCGCATGGGGTTCTTCCGCAGCTGCCTCTGGAATCTCTTCCGCTGTCTGCTCTTTTACGATCTCTTCCGCAGCTTTGGGCTCTTCCGCTTTGGTACTTTCAACAGCCTGAACGTCGTTTTCTGCCGCAGCTACTTCCGTTTCTCTCTTTTTGGTGGTTTTTATATCTTTCTTTTTTGCCATCTGGTACCTCCTGAATAAATCATTAGATTTCATTTGTTTTTTCTGCGCCTTAATCAGAATGCATCTGACCTCTATCCAGTATTATACATCATGTGTTAAGACAAAACAACTAAAAAATTTATTCACAAAGATACCGCTTGAAAATTCTGCTTTTGCAAGCGGCAGTCCACTCCGATAAATTGTTGACTTATCCGATTTTTAAGAGTAAACTGGGTAAAAATGAAAGAGGGTGTTTACATTCGACATCAAGATTTGCGAAATTTGCGGTGCGGAATTCACTGCAAAGCACAGCGCACAGAAGTACTGTCCGGAATGCGGGAAAGACCCTGCAAAAGCCCGGCGAACCTATTCCGCAGCCGTGACTAGGAACAAGCTCCATGCGGGCGATCTCAATAAAGCTATGGAAAAGGTCTGTGAGAACTGCGGAAAGACCTTTATCACTACGTACCCATCCCGCAAGTTTTGCAGCAACGGCTGTTCAACCACATTCCGGATCAATCATGCAATTTGTCCTGTGTGCCATACGAAATTAATCGACAAAGGCATAACGGCAGGACAGGGCTATTGCAGTGAAGAATGCAAAAACCAGGCTAAGCTCCAGGAAGCGATTCGGAATGGGCGCTACTCCGCCTGCGAACAGTGCGGCAAGAATTTTATACATCCAAAAGAGAACAGCCGGTTCTGCTCCAGAGCCTGTGCGGAGGCTTACCGCAGTATCCATAAACGGCCCTCTCCTGCTCCCTCCCCCAAGATACAAGAAAAAGTATGCCCTGTCTGCGGGAAAACTTTTTCGATAACGCCTCAGCAGACCACAAAACAGTTCTGTTCCATAGAGTGCCGTAAAACCGCTGCCGCCGCAAAGGCTCCAAAGGCAAGGACTTCTTCATCAGAATCTTTATGCCTGAGCTGCCGGACCTCACAGTCTGTATGCGAACGGTTTACCAGCAAATTTAAGCGTCTGCCGGAAGGCGCGGAATTAAAGGTTGTCAAAGGCAGCTCCATTGTTTGCAAATGTCCCAAATATAAAGCATAGTTTTGGATTGCGGTTATTTGCCGCCGCGTCCAAGTTCTTTCGGAGCTTCAGCCAAAATCCTTCCTAAACAGGAAACCGGTTCTCTCCCCTTTTCTTTCGCAGCAACGCTTTCCCTGCACGGGAGAGCAGACACTCATGGCCGCCGGTCCACAGTTTATTTTGTTTCAGATCCACCGCCTCGATCTTATCCGCCGCCACCAGATAGGCCCGGTGGGTACGGATAAAGCGGTCGCCCAGCTGGGCCTCCAGCTCGTTGAGACTGCCTAAAAAGTCCATCCGGCTGCTGCGGGTATGGAGATAGACATGGTGGGGAGCGGAGGCGGTTTCAAAAAAGAGGATATCGCGCAGGGGAACATAGCGCACCATTTCTCCCGTCCGCAGGGTGAATATCTCCGCCGGGTCCTGACGCTCTGCCAGCAGACGGGTATGTATCTCCTCCAGGCACCGTGACGCCGCCGGTCCAACCGGCTCCGGTCCCTTTACAATGTAGTCAAACGCCTCCAGATGATATTGAAAAGTGCGCCAGGCCAGGTCGCCGTAACTGGTTGCTGTTCAGGCGTATGAAACCAGTTGTTACGGGCGTTTCTGCTCCAGAAGCGGACTGAATTCCGCACGAAACGCGGCGTACTCCCCTGCGTCCAATGCGCCGCGGATGCGTTCCGCCAGTGTATTGTAGAACCACAGATTGTGCATAACAGCTAGGCGCATAGCCAGCATTTCCTCAGCCTTGAACAAGTGGCGTAAATAAGCCCGTGAGAAATTCCGGCATACCGGACAATCGCATTCCGGGTCAATTGGGCCGTCATCAAGCCTGTACCGTTGGTTCTTGATATTCATACTCCCCCGCCAGGTAAACAGTTTCCCGTGACGGGCATTCCGGGCCGGCATCACGCAGTCAAAAAAGTCCACGCCCCGCCAGACGCTCTCAATTATATTTGACGGCGTGCCGCCTCCCATCAGATACCGCGGCTTATCCTCCGGCATGTACGGCTCAACCGCCTCAATGATCTGATACATCACCGCCGTCTCTTCCCCCACAGCCAGTCCACCGATTCCGTAGCCGTCACAGTCCAGCTTGGCGATCTCCTGCATATGCCAGATGCGCAGGTCCGGATAAGTGCCGCCCTGATTGATGCCGAACAGCATCTGTCCGGGATTGACACAGTCCGGCAATGTGTTCAGGCGGTCGTGCTCGGCCTTGCAGCGGACCAGCCAACGGTAAGTCCGTTCACAGGACTGCTTCACATAGTCATACGGCGCGGGATTCTCCACGCATTCATCAAACGCCATTGCGATATCACTGCCCAGATTCGACTGAATCCGCATAGACTCCTCCGGACCCATAAAAATACGGCGTCCGTCGATGTGGGAGGCGAAGGTGACGCCCTCCTCCGTAATTTTCCGCAGCTTTGCCAGGGAGAAAACCTGAAAACCGCCGGAATCCGTCAGAATCGGGCCGTCCCAGCGCATCATTTTGTGAAGCCCGCCCAGCGCCTTCACCGTCCCGTCGCCGGGACGCAGATGCAGATGATAGGTATTCGACAGCTCAATCTGGCATTTCAGCTCCTTCAAATCCAGTGCGCTGACGGCCCCCTTAATCGCCCCCTGCGTACCGACATTCATAAAAACCGGCGTCTGTACCTCGCCGCCGTGGGCGCAGGTAAAATGGCCGCGCCTTGCACGGCCTTCCCGTTTGATGACCTCAAACATGGCCGGACCTCCTTTATTGTTATTTTTCCTCTGTTTTCTTCCCGTCAGTTTTTTGTTTTCCGGGGTTCGGGTCCTCCTCCAGCATACCGTCAAAGTAGCCTTTGTTCTCCTTGCTGTCCAGCCAGTGCGCCAGCCGCGGCGTGACCCAAAGAGCGCCGCCGACGATCACCAGAAATAAAACCAGAAAAATAAACGGCGCAGCCGCTTCACTAACATGATCCTTTAATATTTCCAGCATAATTTTGTCTCCCTATCCGGCCGCGGTCTGTCCGAAGCCCGTTTTACAGTGCCTTTTCACAGCAGAACCAATTCCTCTCGTAAAGACAGGCTTCCCCGCGTTTTTGATAGCCTGCCGCATGGTATAACGCCAGCGCCCGGGAATTTTGGGGGCTTACCAGCAGACGCATCCCGTCAAAGCCGCGGGCAGCGGCGTCCCGTTCCACATACCGGAGTAGCGTTCCGGCGATTCCCCTGCCCTGCTGCGCCCGTAAAACGCCGATCCTTGCCAGATCACACGGGGTCTTGATTTCTTTGCTCCAGAATGTCAGATGTTTCAGACCGTCAATGTTTCCCCCGGCGGCCGCGGCCGCAATCAGTTTCCCGCCGGTGCTTAACACAACATACAGCGATTTTGTTTGGATATCTTCCATAACGTCTTCTATCGCCGGGTAATTTTCGGTCCAGGAACAGCCGGGAGAACCAACCAAAGACTGATAAAGCCTTAAAATCTCCTCCGCCTGTTCCTCTGCCGCCCTTCTGATTTGCAGGTTTTCCATAGCAGCTCCTCTGTAAAACGATAAAAACAAACGGTACCTGGAGCAAACCTCCAAGTACCGTTCATGACTGTCTTAATAGTACCGTTTGTTGCGGTTCTTGCGAGCGGCCTCAGACTTCTTGCGACGTTTGACGCTGGGGCTCTCGTAATGCTCTCTGCGGCGAACTTCCGCCAAGACTCCAGCCTTTGCACAGCTGCGCTTGAAACGCTTCAGCGCGCTGTCCAGAGACTCATTCTCTTTTACATGAACTTCTGACATCTATCTTCCCTCCCTCCGATATATCCGGCTCAATCCAGGATACTCTTTCGGGCCAGTTATTTGGCTTAACGGATTACATTATAAACACTTTCCGCCCTCTTGTCAAGGCTGAATTATGCAAAAATCCGGACATTTTTTTGATAAACGCAGAAATAAAACAACTGCTGTTTAATAAAACCGGACGCTTCTTCCGGGAAAAATCCTGTTATTTGTTGGAATTTCTGCAAAAAATGTACAACAAACTGGCAGAAAAACATCTGACCGTTCCGTACAGGTCCTGCGGGAAAATTTATTGCAATCCGCTCCGCCATGATATAAAATAGCCCTATCTGAACACAGCGGAGGTCTGTTATGCGAGAATTGACTGTCGGAAAGAACGACGCAGGGCAGCGTCTGGACCGTTTCCTCTCAAAAGCCATGCCGCTCCTGCCCCCTGCCCTGCTGCAAAAATACATTCGGATCAAGCGCGTCAAATGCAACGGCGCACGGTGCCAGCGGGACCGGCGGTTACAGGAGGGCGACGTGCTTCAGCTCTATATCAACGACGAATTTTTTGAACAGCCCCGGGAGGACAATCTGTTTCTGACCCTCTTTCAGCCAAAACTCAATATTCTCTATGAGGACGAAAATATTCTGCTGGCCGATAAGCGTCCAGGAATGGTGGTCCACGCGGATGAGACGGAGAAGGTCAACACCCTCATCAACCACATTCAGGCATACCTCTACCAGAAACGGGAGTGGAATCCGAAATGGGAAAACGCCTTTGCCCCGGCCCTCTGCAACCGCATCGACCGCAATACCGGCGGCATCGTCATCGCCGCGAAAAATGCGCAGGCGCTGCGGATTCTGACGGAAAAAATTCGTGAGCGTGAGATCACCAAAAAATATTTCTGCGTCGTTCTGGGACGTCCGGAACCGGCAAACGGCTGTCTGGAATGCTTCCTCCTGAAAGACGAGGGAAAAAAACAAGTCTCCGTCTACCGTCATCCTGTTCCCGGCGGAAAGTCCGCAAAAACCCTCTATTGGACGAGGACAAGCCGGGACGGTTTGAGCCTGGTAGAGGCGGAGCTGCTCACCGGACGTACCCACCAGATCAGAGCCTCCTTCGCGGCGGCCGGACACCCGCTGCTGGGCGACGGCAAGTATGGACAGGGCAGCGTCAACCGGAAATACGGCGAGACGCGGCAGGCTCTGTACAGCCATTATCTCCGCTTCGATTTTTCCACGGACGCGGGAATCCTGGAATACCTCCGCGGAAAAGAATTTTATGTGAAGGAAGTGCCTTTTGTGAAGAAATATTTCGGTAAAACGGATTTTTAATCATAACGTTCGAAAAAGCGGAACGTCATCGGCCAGACACACCCGGCTGTAAGGACTACAAGTAAATAACGGACCGCATCTGCCGCCGGGTTGCCGCTGAAAAGACTTAACAGCGGTGCTTTTAGCGCCGTCTTTACAGCTACAACCAGCGCCAGCCCGGCAGCCAGCTTGACGGCCTGTCCCCACCACGGCGCACGGTTTGGAAACTGAAGGAGGCGGCTGTCAAAGGCGTACACAATCATCATGCCTGTTACCGCACCGGCCATTTTGTAGGCATTTCGAAGCGCCTCCACCAGATTTTCCGGATCGGTATCCGCCGGGAACGGGAAAAAGCGCATAAAGCCGATAAACGCAAAGCTGACTGCCATCATGCCGCCGGTAATGAAATACATGCGGTTCGGAAACCAGAGGGTACTGTCCATAACCGGATGCAGGAGAAAGATCAATATGGCAGCGGCAAGCAGCGATACCGCTACGTCCGCCGGTGTGTGGACTCCCAGATACAGCCGCGAAACCGCCACGGACAGCAGCGCAATGATACAGCAGATGCGGACCCACCACCGCCGCGAAACCCGCGCCACACCGCCGAACAGTCCGGCAGCGCATTGGGTGTGTCCGCTGGGGAAGCTGTAGCCTCCAGCCTCTGCCCGGGCCTGTTCCACAATGGTGAAATTCGGGTCCCGTACCCAGGGGCGCGGGACGCGGAACACGATTTTCAGCCATTGGTTGACCAGCGTCCCCGCAAACCCAACCGACAACAGATAGTAGCCTTTCCGTTTGTCCGCACACCAGAATACATACAATGCCGCCGCCATAAAAAATGTCTCTTCCCCCAAATGGGTGATGAAAGACATCACCGCGTCCAGCACGGGCATACGGATGGATTCAAACCAGTACAGAATTTCCATAATATTCCTCCTAAGTAAAATTTTTCTGCCCTATTATACCCTACTTGTCCCGGGGAAACAAGTCTCTTTCTGCTTGATGCCGGCAGCCCTTTGCGCAAAAAATTTTATGGTTTACAAACTTGGAAAAACTTGCTATACTAAGCAGGGCACAATAAAAAAGAAAAATATTTTTTGAAATCAGGAGGAATTTTATCATGAGTGTTTTGAAAGGCGCTTGTATCATCGGCCAGTCCGGCGGCCCGACCTCGGTCATCAATGCCAGCGCGTACGGCGTCATCCGTACCGCACTCGACAACGAGGCCATTACCAAGGTCTACGGTGCAGAACACGGGATCAAGGGCGTCCTCAACGACCGCCTCTTCGACATGTCCTTTGAGGATGCCGGCGAGCTGGAAAACCTGCTCTATACCCCCTCTTCCGCCCTCGGCTCCTGCCGCTATAAAATGGCTGACCCCGATGTGGACGACACGGATTACAAGCGCATCCTTGAAATCTTCAAGAAGTACGACGTCCGGTACTTCTTCTACAACGGCGGCAACGACTCCATGGATACCTGCAACAAGATCAGCAAGTTCATGCAGAAGAGCGGCTACGAGTGCCGCGTAATGGGCGTGCCCAAGACCATTGACAACGACCTGTTCGGCACCGACCACTGCCCCGGCTACGCTTCCGCCGCAAAGTATATTGCCACCTCCTGCATGGAAGTTTATCACGATGCCCGCGTGTATGACACCGGCATGATCTGCGTCATCGAGATCATGGGCCGCCACGCCGGCTGGCTGACCGCTGCTGCCGGTCTCGCCACCGCCGCTGGCGCAGGTCCTGACCTCATCTACCTCCCCGAGAACGACTTCAATATGGACAAGTTCATTGCCGAGGTGAAGAAGGTCTACGAGGAGAAGGGCAACTGCATGGTCGCCGTCTCCGAGGGCATCCACTACGCCGACGGCTCCTTCGTCTCCGAGGCAAAAACCTCTGCTACCGACGGCTTCGGTCATGCCCAGCTGGGCGGTCTGGCCGCTATGCTGGCTGACATCGTCAAGAAAGAAACCGGCGCTAAGGTCCGCGGCATTGAGCTGAGCCTGCTCCAGCGCTGCGGCGCCCACCTCGCCTCCCAAACCGATATTGATGAGTCCTTCATGTCCGGCAAGGCCGCCGTGGAGAATGCTGTCGCCGGTCTCACCGATAAAATGGTCGGTTTTGAGCGCGTGGTCGAGGATGGCAAGTACGTCTGCAAGACCAAGCTCTTCGATCTGACCGACGTGGCCAATACCGAGAAGAAAGTGCCTCTGGAATGGATCAACGCCGGCCAAAACGGCGTCACGCAGGCGTATATCGACTATGCCCTGCCCCTCATCCAGGGCGAGACCAAGCTGAAAAAGGAAAACGGCCTGCCCCGCTTCGCCAAGCTGAAGAAGGTTCTGGCAAAGTAAGCGTTTTACGAAAT
>CAMWSZ010000130.1 GCA_947177005.1 uncultured Clostridia bacterium
GCTCCTGAAAGGGGACGCGGCGGCCTTTTCTGTCACGAATAAAGGCGGTATTCCACTCCAGGTCCAGAAAAATCAGGTTGGACATACAAAACGCTCCAGTACAATATTCATATCCTCCGGCAGCGGCGCGGTAAAGGCCAGCCGCTGGCCGGTCAGAGGATGCGTAAACGATAAACGGGCGGCGTGCAGGGCCGGACGGGAGATGAGCCCCTCCGTACCGTAGAGCCAGTCACCGGCCAGCGGACACCCCAGCGCGGCCATATGGACCCGCAGCTGATGTGTGCGGCCGGTGTGCGGGGTGAGCTCGACGAGGGAGTAGCCGCCTCCGGCGGATAAGAGCCTGTATTCTGTTTGGGCGGGCTGGCCGCCGGGAAGAATCTGCCGCCGAATGGCAGAGCCGGGCGCACGGCCAATGGGCAGATCAATAGTCCCCTCCGGCGGCTGCGGTACGCCGGTGCAGACGGCCTGATACTGCCGGAAAAATTCACCGGTATGCAGGATACGGCGCAGGCGGTCGTGGACAAAGCCGTTTTTTGCGACAGCCATCAAACCGGTGGTGCCGCGGTCCAAGCGGTTGACGGGGTGGAAGGCGGCGCCGGGACCAAGATAATGTGTAACAGCGCCTGCCAGAGCCGGTTCCTCCGGGGACAGCGAGGAGGGAATCACGGCCAGCGGCGCGGGTTTATTTAAGATCAGCAGATGTTGGTCCTCAAAGAGGATATCCAGCTCCATAGGGATAGGCGTCACGCTGGAGGGACGTTCAACACTCTCCAAATCCACTGTAAGCCGGTCCCCCGCATGGAGGACGGCGTTGGTGAAGACGCGGACGCCGTTGACTGTCAGGCCGGTTTCGGTACGTTTCAGGCGGTTGATGCGGGCGGTGGATAGTCCCAGCTCATATTTCAGCAGGGAACGGACGGTCCGGTCGTTTTGGGCGGCAGTCACGGCCAATTCCAGCCGCGCCATACGCGCACCCCCTCTCCCTGCAAAATGAACTATAAATATGCCATAAATTATACATCATTCACAAACGGTTTTCAATAAGAATATTTTTCAAAATCCATAATTCTCACTCAAAAAGTCCGGCGCAGCCCCCACGCAGGGACCGCACCGGATTCAGGATTTTTCAGCAGCGCTTTTGCTTTTTACAGATGTGCTTATAAGCGGCAATGCCCAATGCGCTGATCAGGAGCGTGACCGCGAACATCACAACCGCGAATGCGTAATTGCCCATTCCCAGCGCACTGCCGCCAACCGTGGAGGTGACAACAGAGGGCAGGGGAGCAACGAGACTGATAATCAGCCAGGTTTTCAGGGGGAGCCGGGTAAGACCGGCAAAGTAGCTGAGGGCATCCTTGGGCGTACCGGGAAGGAAAAAC
Source organism: uncultured Clostridia bacterium (assembly GCA_947177005.1). Classification (GTDB taxonomy): domain Bacteria; phylum Bacillota; class Clostridia; order Oscillospirales; family Oscillospiraceae; genus Pelethomonas. The sequence goes on from CAMWSZ010000130.1 coordinate 1,380, forward strand.
AGGAAGAAGACCCAGAAGCTCAGCCGCTTCTCATTTTGAAGAAAGCGCAGGGAATTCAGTTTATCCAGGGGAACAAAGACCTCCACTGCCCGGGTGCCGAAACGCCGTACCAGCAGAAACACCGCCAGCCGTCCCAGGTACGCACCCAGTAAGCACAGCAGCGTACCCTTGAACGCGCCGAAAGCGTATCCGGCGGCGATCTCCAGCGGTTCGCCGGGGATGACTGCCACCACAATCTGTAAAATCATCATCCCGAGAAAGAGCGCCGGTGCGTACATACCCTGTTCCTCCACCCAGGCGCGGAACCGTTCCGGTTCCCCGGCGAAGCGGACCAGCGGACGTCCCGCGAACCAGAAAACCAGTGCGGACAGCAGCAAAAACAGCAAAATGCCGCTTCCGGCGATCCAACGCTTCTTTTTTTCTGATAATGGATCCTTCATAAACGGCAGCCTCCTTTTTTGTCTGCCTGTATTGTACAGGGATTCTGCTTAAAATAAAAGTGGGGGAATTTATAAGAATGTTTTAACATCCGGCGGGACCTGAAGCATCTTTTATAGTTTCGCTCAAATTGTCTTTTCTTACTCCGCCAGATTCCGGTAGAGATACGTCACAATATTAGCTCTGGGCGACTGGCTGCCGGGATTGAAAGCCGAACCCATATTCTCCAACAGGCCGTTGCTGTCCGCCCAGGCGACTGCATCAGTGTAGTAACTATTCGGAAGGGACTGGGCCAAGGAGCTGCTTCCGCTGGCGGCGGGCTTTCCGTTGGCACGCCAGAGGAAAGTCACCACTTGTCCGTTGGTGCAGGTGTCGCGGGGACTGAAAGCGGCAGGTGCAGTGCCGGTGGTAATGTTGTTTTCATAAGCCCAGAGAACAGGTTTGTAATAATAATCGGAGGTTTTTACATCCTGGAAAGGATTGGTCCGAGTTTGGGGTTCCGGTTCTCCCATAGCGCGCCAGAGAAAAGTCACAACCTGACCGCGGGTACAGGTTGCATAAGGGGAAAAGGTAGTAGCGGTCGTTCCGGAGGCAATTTGAGGATCATGGCTGTAAGCCCACAGAACCGCATCAGTATAATACGCACCGGCAGGAACATCGGTAAAAGGATTTTTCGCGGAAGATGTATCAGGAGTATCCGGTGCAGCAGGTACACTTGGTGTACCCGGCGCAGCGGACGCTGCGGATTGCTGTGTGCTGAAGAAGTCCACCGTATAAGTGAAGGGCGCGGGGGAGTTGTTCTTGTACTTCAGCCCTTGAATCTCAACAGTATAAACGCCCTCATATTTCGTCACGCCCTCCGGACGGAAGGTAATGCAGTGGTTATTGCCATAATTCCAGTTGTCAGCAGGCGTGACGCCGAGATAAGCGCCTGTATCCGACGGCTGATAAGAGCCGGAGAGCGTCCAGCTTCTGCCGCCGCCGGAAATGTTGACAGTGATTCCGCTGGGTACGGCATAGACCGCAGGATTTAAACTGACGGTCCAGGGGCTTTTGTTCGTAAAAGCGGCCAAATCATTCGGGAAATTTCCCGCGGAGGGCCAGCCGAAGGAATCGTAGCTGACAGAGTGGGCACCGGAAACTCCAGCGCCCCGGTCAAAGACTTTCACATCAGTAAAATGCTTGTAGCCGTTGCCGTTGTTTACATAGCCGAAGCCCACCTTTTGCAGAGCCGGACTGAGCTGCCAGCGGCGGTGCCCGGTGGATGCAATATTGCTGGCACTGTCATCGCTCATCAAGCCGTCCACGGCGGAAAGCAGGGGCCGTCCGGCGGAAAGGTTGCTGGAATGGGTGGCGCTGTAAGCTTTGTCATAGAAGCTCTTATCCATATCAGCAGGCTGTGCTGGCGTATGGTTCAGAGTACCAAGCTTGCCCAGAATCGTTGCGCCATACTGTGCGGATTCACACCAGCTTCTGTCCAGGCTGGTGGCAGGCATACCGGCAATGCGCCGCAGAGCGTTAAGACGGTTCAGTGCGGCTTGGAGAGCGGCATCAGAAAGCTTGCCCTGCTGATAGGGAGCGGAGCAGCTTGGCTGGCTGTCAAAGACCTGACCGGGAAGTGTCAGAGAATTTTCCTCCAGCAGGTCAATAATCTCCTGCTTGCTTAGCTGGGGCATGTCCGCAGAGCCGGTGACCAGACTGCCCTTTTGGGACACCGCTGGGGTTTCGGACTTATCCGGTTCTGTAGGCACACTGACGGAAGGAACAGGCGTTGTTGTAGTACTGCCCGGCACCGTGGTTGAGCTGCCGGGTGCAGTTCCAGAACTGCCCGGCGTTACAGATGTACTGTCGGAGTCAAAATATAGGACGATATTGTATTCATAATTGCTCGCAACCTGACGGCGGTACAGCAGTAAATTACAGCCCTCCGCCAGAGCGGAATCCAGCGTATCACCGCTGTGCAGGGTGGCCGTCTGACCGCTCTCTTGGATTTTCAGTCCGTAACCATTAACAAGCTCGGCGTTGCAGGAGATAAACGCCGCGCTGCCGGCGGATGTTCCGTCATCGTTGATGAGGATTTCCTGCATGACCGCACCGGCAGCAGGTGTATAGACAGTTGTTCTTTTGATATCTGTGTGTTCCGTTCCGTTTGCGTCATAGTCCGAAATGACGGACAGATCGGTCCGGGGCCGCCCGCTGGAGAGGATCATTCGGATCAGGGAACCTGAGTTACCGTTGTATCCAAACTCACAGGTTTGGTATCTTACTTCGGCGGCACCGGCAGTTGAGGCCAGTACTGCCAGCGCCAGCATCAGGCATAGCAGATGAGAAAGATGTTTTTTCATATAGTTTCCTCCAAATTCAAAGTTCGAACAGACCGGTTTTGCCAAAGCAGATGACGGCTTGGGACTGTCCGTTTTCTCCATTTTAATTTGTTATGACAGTATTGTCAAGTGCCGCTGTATCCGGCAGCACAGTAATTACTGCGTATACAAAGCATGAACAAATCAGGCAAAAAGGGGAGCCTCTTTTTTCGGAGGTTCCCCTTTGCAGTTCATCTCAGAATCAGCGTCTGGATCATGAACAATGCCAACATATGGACCGGATAGAACGCATAACAGAATATTTGAAATGCCTTGCTGTGCCAGCCCTGCCGGCCCTTATAAAGCCATATGGGAATCAGCGACAGAAGGGCAAGGCTCTGCTGGACAAGCTCTATATGAAAACCGGCAATATTCAGTTCATAGTAATACCCGCCAAGAATGCTGACATTCACAACATACATACAGATGAGCTGCCCCAGGAAATTGACCAGGTTTCTTTTGCGGAAGCAGTAGAATGTTAGCACCGTCAAAATCCCTGCGCCATAGTAGTCCACCATTGCGGCATACCCTACGATAAATCCCAGAAGCCCCGCGCCAAAGGAAAGAACGCCCGCCGGAACAGGCTTGAACCGTTTCCGGATATTTTCAATCAGGTGAATCAGCAGCAGCGCGATGAAGAACGTCCACAGCACATTCTGATGAAACGGATAAATGACGCTGCCGCTATACAAAAGGTTAAATGGCACCTCAGAGATGACTGCTCCAATCAGCAGCCGCCGTATATAACGGCGCAGGTCGTGGGTGTGGAAATAGCCCTCCACCAGAAGAAACGCGAAAATAGGAAAAGCGATTCTGCCAACGCATGTCAGCCATTCCAGCGACGGATACAGCGCAGCCCACATGTGGTCGCAGAGCATCAGTCCCATTGCCAGAATGTGAAGGACAGCGGCAGTGATACCAAAATCCTGCTGTTTTCTCATAAAATCCCCCTTATTTTCCTCCGTTGCACAGCGTGTTCCGCTTGAGCCATATCCGCTACAGACTGAGTAGAGATAATAGAAACACCTCTCAAACAGATAAGATGTTTTTAGCATAATGAAAAAAACGGTCTTTGTCAATCGTTTCGAGCCAGGTTCACATTAGGAATATAGACCCCACGGTTGACTATAATTTCAGGCCCAGATATAAAATAACTGCGTCACGGAAGGAGCGGGGATTATATCCACTGTTCTTCCAGATTCGGTCCAGCTGATATTGCAGCGTGTTCTTATGCATGAACAACTCGTTGCTAGCGGCTTTCAAGGACATGTTGCAGCCGAAATATGCTTTCAGAACAGTCTGGTCCTTTTCGCTCAGAGTGGAAAACGTCTTCTCTAAAAATCTCCGTTTCGCGTCCGCCGGGATCGTTCCCAGCAGAATCTCCAGATCCAGCTGATCAAAGACCGCCAGATTCTGCCCGCCGGTCAGACTGGACAGCGCGATTTCAGCCGCCTGATAGGACTGATTCTGGCGGGTCAGGGCATCGCTGTTCCCGACGCCAATCGTCAAAATCCCCTGGTAACGCCTGGACAGCTGCCGGAAAACATACTCCCACTTTTCATATCGCACCGCTTCCAACAGCAGGATATATTCATTGGGATAACTGAACATATACAGTTTCGCGCCAATCTGGTCAAAGGCCTGGTAGATGCCGCTCTCGATTAGGGAGAGATTAGCCGGGTCGTGCCGGCTGTTCGTCCGCACGACGACAGTACGGAAACCGGCTTCTGTGTCAAGTTGAAATTTGTGTATAAAATCCATGTAGTAATCGTAGTTGACTGGTTCGCCGTTAATCAGGGAGCGTATGATATAGTTCAGCTGGGCTTTCTCGTTGCTGCTCTGCTCATCCAGTTCCTGTTCCCGCAGGATCAGGGAAGTAATCCGCTGAGCCAAATAGGCAAATTTTCTGACTTCATTAGGTACTCCGGTGATGCCAATGGCGGCAATGACCTCGCCCTGGTAGGAAAATGGAAGGTTAACGCCCTTCTGTGTGCCAAAGAAGCTGCCGTCTGTCTCTACCTCAATGGTCTGGCCGGTTTTTATCACCTGCCAGCCAATTTCGTGGAAAGTTCCCACCCGTTCCGGGTCGGTGCTGGCAAAAATGATCCCGTTCTGGTCGATAAAGTTGACGTCGTGACCGCTTACGTCCTTCACAGTCTCCACGATCTGCTGTGCTACGCTCTTTCTGATCCGCCGTTTCATGGGAATGTGCCCCCTTATCCTGCTGATATGTCTTTTATACCATAAAATTATAAATATTTCAATATTTCTTGTTCTGTAGAATATATTCTTTTCCGCCTCAAGCTGCTATAATCCATATCATCAAATGAACCACACCAAATCAAAACAGAAAGGATCGAGTGAATATGAAGGTTGTTGCAGCGATTGATTCCCTGAAAGGCAGTCTGACCTCCCTGGAGGCGGGAGAGGCCATCCGGAAAGGCGTACTCCTCGCTGTTCCCGACGCGGAAGTCTGCGTCCGTCCTCTGGCCGACGGCGGGGAAGGTACTGTGGAGGCGCTGGCTCTGGGCATGGGAGGCCGGATGGAGAAGGCCGTTGTTACCGGACCACTGGGAAAGCCAGTGGAGTGCGCCTACGGGATTCTGGAGCAAAGCAGAACCGCAATTGTGGAGATGTCCGGCGCGGCGGGCATTACCCTGGTCCCTGAACAGGAGCGCAATCCTATGAACACTACTACATATGGCGTAGGCGAGGTCATTAAGGACGCTATCGTGAAGGGCTGCCGCCGCTTTATCGTAGGCATCGGAGGCAGTGCCACCAACGACGGCGGTATCGGAATGCTGCAAGCCCTGGGTTACGGAATGCTGAACGCAAACGGCCGTCAAGTGGCTTTCGGCGCGAAAGGTCTGGAAGAACTTGCGGAGATCACGGACGATCATGTCCTGCCTGAGTTGAAGGACTGTACCTTCCGCATTGCCTGCGACGTGACCAATCCCCTTTGCGGCGACTGCGGGGCCAGCGCGATTTACGGCCCCCAGAAGGGCGCGACGCCCTCCATGATCCTCCAGATGGACAAGTGGCTGGACGATTACGCCAAGCTGGCGGCAAAGACATTCCCCAAAGCAAACCAGAATCAGGCGGGGACTGGCGCGGCCGGCGGTCTGGGGTTCGCTTTCCTCGGCTTTACCAACGCGGTGCTGGAGTCCGGAATCAAGATCGTGCTGGAGGAAACCCGGTTGGAGGACTATGTGAAGGATGCCGACATCGTCGTTACCGGGGAGGGACGGCTGGATGGTCAGACCGTTATGGGCAAAGCTCCCATTGGCGTAGCCAATATTGCAAAGAAATACGGCAAGCCGGTGCTGGCTTTCTCTGGCTGCGTTACGGAGGACGCACGGGCCTGCAACGGCGGCGGCATTGACGCCTACTTCCCCATTCTCCGGGGCGTGGTCACGCTCCAGGAAGCCATGGACCATGACAACGCGGAACGCAACATGATTGCCGCTGTAGAGCAGGCGTTCCGGCTGGTCAAAGCACTGAACGCCTAACACGGGGAGGGTGAACGAAATGGAGTACAGTTTCAGTACCC
>CAMWSZ010000131.1 GCA_947177005.1 uncultured Clostridia bacterium
AAGGTCGCGATGAAGTCCACCCAGCCGCCATGATGTCGTTTTTCGCTGTACATATCCCGCAATTCACAGCTGATTCTGCTGCGTTGCAGCTTTTCTATATTCTCTGGCGCTTTTGGCGACAAATCAGGACCATAGTCATCCACAATAATATGTATCTTTTCTCCGTAGGTTTTCCATACATCAATAAGCGCGTCGGAAATGAGGATGCTGCCGTTGGTAGCCGTCTTAAATATGTCCGCCCGATCGAAGAAATGCTTTCTGTTATATTCCCAGATTTCGGGGAAGTCCTTGCGCAGGAGCGGTTCACCGCCCATATACTCAAAAATTTCATAACTGCCCAGTCGAAAAGCCCGTTCAGCCGTTTCCTCAATGTATTGAACCGTTGGGTGGAACGGTTCCTTATAATAAGGAGCGCACAGAATACAGTTTTTACACTTCAGGTTGCAGGTCAGTGTGACGATGACAATGGCATGGGGATATTTTTTCATGTCAGCATTCTCCTTTGTTAGTCTAAAAATTTCCAGCTACAGGGATTGCCTGCGCATGCTCAGCATGGCAAGTGCTTTTGTAACAGCCTCCGAATTGTTTTTGTTCGTTAACTGCAACCCGCACGCAACAATTTTGCTGTAGCATCTCCGGATAAATTCCAGATCAAATTCATCAGCTTCTATAAAAAAATTAAAGCTTATTGAGACATATTTTAGGCCTAATTCTGTCACAAGGAGCAGATAGGCGTCGAATTCTTCCTCGCGGTCATTGACACCCTTCACAATTAAATACTTTGCTACGATAAATCTGCCATGAAAAGCATCTGCCTGAATATACCGCTTTACGTTTTCGACCACTTGATTGAATGCATCAATCTGTTTGATTTTCCTGTAAGTTTCCCTGCTGCCAGCATCTAAAGACCAAATAATGTACACGCTGCCCTGCCGGAGCAGATCCTCTAAATTTTTACTATAGGTTAACAGGCACGAACCAACCTTATAAAGCATAGGAGTTAAATTGGCTTTTTGCAGAGAGTTTACTACAAAGCCAATTTTTTTATCACTGTCCCGTTCAGACATATCTACCGCACATGTAAAATCATCGTCGATCCAGCCAAGAGAAAGCAGTTTATCGACAAAAGCGGCATAATATTCAAGAGAATCTGTCTGGAATTCTGCACTTGCCCTCAAATTTTTGTCGGATGCGCCGGCACAGCAATAGACGCAGTGGGCCAGACAATCGGCACAGCTCTGCTGGTAAAACGCTATTTGCTTGTAGCGCTTTTTGTAACCCTTTCTCACAATATACTGCTCCTGGCGCAGAGCACAGCTCTTGCAAATATCCACCTCGCCTCTATCATACCGGGACAGCTCCGCGCTAAGAATATTCTCTAAACCGTCATACTTTTCATCTTCCGCTGGAACCTGAATGGACGACTGAGCCGCCTGCAAGCTGTTTTCAAAGGAGGCCTCACAGCAAGATTGAATTCCATGAACCTGTGCGCTCTTCGGATACAGGTCGATCAACAGCCGGTTGCGTATAGGCAGGCATGTCAGATCCTTTTCGACTGGAATATAGTTGATGATCTCCTCTGGGCTGACACCCTTTTCCAACATATCGCCAATAATTGTATACTTGAAGTCGTCAGAACAGATAAAATACTGCAACCCCGAATAGCGCTCTCTGGCCTCCTCAAACGGCATAACAGGTACTCCGAAGTCTGCCCTTCCCCGCTTCCGTTCGTCATTGTCGATAACAACCGCAGGCAGCTTGCCAGAGAGTTTTTCCAGGGTACATAATATATGGGAAGCAAAAATGCCATAACAGTACAGCGCAACAGTATTTCCCGCTTCGAGCCTTTGCGCCAGAATGCCGATATATTTGTTCAGCATACTTTTTTCTCCTTTTTGTGCCTTACTCCAGCTTATTTCATGCAATAAAGTTGAACTTTCTTTTCTCCCGATTATCTGCACCATGCTGTAATGGTTCAGATAATCAAACCGCATACAAAACGGTTTCTGATCTTGTAATCGAGTAATGCCTTAAATACAGCTGATAATCTGGATGATACTGCAAAAGCAGTCCCGGAATCTCCCAAATATCTTCTGGCTTATGATAGACACAAACTGCCAGCCGCGGTCTCTGTTCTTTAATAATCTTTTGTGCGCCGCGCAGAGCAGCCAATTCTGACCCCTCAATATCCATTTTTATAAAGGTAACTCGCCGGTCCTTTAGCGCCTCATCAAGCGTACGCGCTTCCACAACTACATTTCCTGTTTCTGTCACCTTAGCCAGACTTTTGTCGTCGGAGTTGTTAAAGTGCAGAGCTGTATTTTGGTCGTAGACAGCAAAGGGAAACAGTTCGATCCTGTCCCCATATTCTTCTAATTTTTTTCTTATGACAGGCAACTGTTCCGGATTGGGTTCAAAAATATAGGAATGGCCCTGTTTGCAATGCCTAAAAAAATTCCTTGTATTTGTACCATCCAGTGCTCCGGCATCCACAAAAAACTCTCCCTGCTCTTGCAGATTAAGTTGCTGTAAATCGAAGTACTGCAAATCAAAATATCGTGGGTGCAGTTCAAAATAGGCAGATGCGTACCGCAAACCGTATGAGCTTAGCTCTGCTTCAACGGATTTGTTTATTTCCTCATGCCCCACAGCAATAATAATGAAATATTCCCGGCAATCCGGCAGCTGTAAAAATGTTTCTAAGGATATAATCGGGATTCCTTCGATGGTACCTGTTTTATACTTGTCAATGACAAAAGGAATGCTCTTATTCGCATCAATAAGCCAATTTGCTGCACCGCCCGCCCCATAAAAGCAAAGTTTGGATGCTTGCAACAGCATACTGTCTGGAGAATATTTATAGATAATTTCTGTAAGCTCGGACGTTTCTCCCAACACTGCATAGGTCATCCGATGCCGGAATATACTTCTGGAGATGCCATCAGCAAACGCATGATAAATGCTGCGAAGTTCTGTAGTATCAGGTATAGTCATCTCTTCTTCTCCTGCTCTGCCGCGCCGTATCGCGCCGCAGAATCCCCGCTCTTCCAAGTACAATAGTGGCAGGACTTGCGCGGATAATCGTAAAACCTCCTTATGATCTCCCGTTTCCCCTCCAGGTCTGTGCCGTCGTTCAAATCCACGTAATCGTTCTGGTTGGGAACGCACACACCCAGTTCCGACAAAAACAGCGAGTTGCTACACCGATGAAGCTTTCCCTTAAAAACGTGCATATTCTCCAGCCGCACCTGGGCGCATTGTGCCGCCTGTTTTGTCACATAGTCATCCGGTTCCAGCAAATCCTGGCAGAGCGTATTGTCGATCCAACCGCCAAAATGCTGGCTTTCCGTGGCCCCGTAATATTTTTTCAGAACGTACTCAATATCGTTCCGCTCCAGAATTTCCACAAATTGCTCCTTTGCACGGGACAGCTCCCCGTAATCGCTTATCATGACCTTGAGCTTCCTTCCGTATGACAGGAGACTGCTCAGTTCCTTATCCGTAGGCATAACTGTTGCATTGGTCTCCACAATCAGCCGATCAAAATAAGCATCATACCGCTTGCAGTATTCAAACACCTGATCCAACTGTCGGTGGGTAAAAATCTCTCCCCCAACAAATTGCAGCCATTCAATGTGGTCAAAAAGCGCAAATAAGCTGTCAATATCCGCCTGCATTTCATCCACAGCAGCACGAGGCGGATTCTGAAAATCGGGTATATGATTCGAGCAGAGCCTGCACCGTAGCGTACAGACAAACGTGGGCACAATGGACATACGTTTTGTTTTCAACATAGTATTATTGCTCCTTACTCAACTCTAAATTGCAAACAAAACTGTATCACATTCTTCTAAAGTGTAATGTCGCAAATACAGTTTGTAATCGTGACAGTAATCCAAAATTAAATCAGGAATCTCCCAGATATCCTCTGGCTTATGATAGACACTAATTGCAAGCTTAGGCCGCTGTGTCCGGATAATATTCTCCGCACCGCGGAGAGCGGCCAATTCGGATCCCTCAATATCCATTTTCAGGAATGTCACCGGTCGGCCACCTAACAAATCATCCAATTTTCGGACTTCAACTGCGACATCGCCGCTTTCTGCAATTCTTGCGCCACTAGGGTCAAAATGTAGGGTTGTATTGCTATCATAGAGACCATATGGAAAGCACTCAACATGGGCGAAATTTTTTAAGGCATCCTTTGTTTGCTCAAATAGTACGGCACTTGGCTCGAATACATAAGCATACCCATCTGGAGAATGACGAAAAAAAATTTGGGTTGTCTCTCCGTCTAACGCCCCCGCATCCACGAAATATTCGGTCCCCCACTCCATATAGGGCAAATCAAAATATGTAGTCTTGAGCCAATTCAAGTCAGAGTACGCCGACAAATACCGTATTTTGAATTTCTTTAGATGTGCCTCAACTTCCTGCCGTACGGGTCCCTCTCCAATCGTAGTCACAACTAAGTATTCTTTATAATCCGGCATTTCCAAGAACTGTTCAAAAGTGATAATGGGATGGCCTTGAAGTATGCCAGTTTTGTAATTGTCAATAACAGGCTGTTCACTGGGATTTCCGTCAAGCAGCCAATTAGAGCTTCGGTTCAAAAACCATTCCGCACCTTTGCCCGCACCATAAAAACAAAGTTTAGGGGACTCAAGTGCTTTGCTGACAGGTAGTGCTTCACGTATCATTTTGACGATCTCTTTTTGATCACCTAAAACGGAATAAAGAAACCGATACTTGAAAATTTCTTTGGAGACATCATCCCCTAAAGCAGCGTAAATCCTGCGCGGCACTCCACCCCATTTTTCCCAATTATTAGCATTCGCCGCGATTACATCCATTTTAATCCTCCTATTCGTTGTTTACGTAATTAAACCGCATACAAAACAGTTTCCGTATACGAGATGGAATAGTGCCGCAGATACAGTTGATAATCCGGGTGGCAGTCCAAGAGCAGACGGGGGATTTCCCATATATCCTCTGGCTTGTGGTAGACACTGACCGCCAGCTTCGGCCGCTGCTCCCGAATGATTTTCTCCCCTCCTCGCAGAGCCGCCAGTTCCGAGCCTTCAATATCCATCTTGATAAAGGTCACTTTTTTATCTCGCAGCAGATTATCCAACCTGCGTACTTCAATCTGGATGCTTCCATTTTCGCTGATCCTTGCGCTGCTTGCATCATAGCTGCGCACGTCGAAACACAGCGCAGTATCCCTGTCATAGAGTCCATAGGGAAAGAGCTCCGTATTGGGATAAGTTTTCAAATTTTTCTCTGTAATTGAGAACTGCTGAGGATTTGGTTCAAACACATAGGCATGATTCTTTTTAAAGTGGTCAAGTAAATATCTCGTTGTATTTCCATCCAGTGCCCCAGCATCGACAAAAAACTCATTTTGCAGCTTTAATTCCGGCAAATCAAAGTATTGCAGCTGCGAATATTGAAGATCCGAATACGCTAGGACATATCTCAAATCATGCTTTGCCAGCTCCGCCGTAATTTCTTTCAGGACGTTTTCCTTCCCAACGGTTATGATAATTACATATTCCTTACAATCGGGCAGCTTCAAAAAATCATCCAGAGAAATAACCGGCCAGCCCTCTATCTCACCTGTTTTGTACTTATCAATCACAAACGTAACATTTGTGTTATACCTGACCAACCATCCAGAACCCACTCCGGCACCGTAATAGCAAATTTTGGAATTGCTTAGCAGTTCCTGTGCAGGGGAGTATTCATACACGATTTTTGTGATTTCTTTCCGGTCTCCATATAGTGAGTACAGCAACCGGTGCCTAAAAATATTTCTGGACGTCTCATCCGCCAGAGCAGTATAGATTCGTTTTATCTCATCTTCCTGCAACATGCTACATACTCCTCCATCCACTCTTTTTCAAACGCTAGCGTCAGCCCACATGTGATAAACACCTCTCTGTTCACGGACAGCTCCCGACGCAGCTGCTCCCGGATTGCATAGCAATCTGTCAGTTCCAGTCGTGATATTTTTTCCACCATTGAGATCATGAACGACCACTCGAAGTACCGCCATACTGCTGCGCTGTCTGGAAACCGCTCGCTAAGCCATACTGTCCGCGTCCGATAGGCTTGTAAATACTCCTCCAGCGTCTCCGGCGTCAGCAAGCTGTGGTTCGTTGTCCAAGCCGAGTTGTTGTTTTCGTGACGGTAGAAGGTATATTTCGGCAATCCATGATAAGCCACCTTCTGCGCGCCAGCCAGCAACTTATACATCAGGGCAATATCATCATATACGCCGTCCTCCGGGAATCGCAAGTTCTCCATCCGCTCCCGCCGGAAAAGCTTTGTAGGAAACGCCATATTGTACTTCTTCCGCCACATCAGTTCGATCAGCGCTTCCTCTGCAGTCATGATCTTCTTCTCATCGAAGGCCTGACTGACTGAGCCGCAGATTGCGACATCCGCCTGATTTTCTTCCGCCAAATTGAGCAGAAAATCCAAAAAATCTGGTTCGGCCCAATCATCGTCATCAATAAATGTCAGGTACTCCCCATGGGCGGCATTCAATCCGGCATTACGTCCAGAACCAATATTCCCGCGCTCCCGATGAATCACATGAATGCGGCTGTCCCCCGCGGCAAATTCATCCGCGATCTGTCCGCTACGATCGCTGGAGCCGTTGTCCACAATCACAAACTCGAAGTCCTGGTATGTCTGGCACAAAATGCTCTGAATGGCTCGTGAGACAAGCTGTTCGCGGTTGTAGGTCAGCATAATAACAGAAATCATGCCCCATCCTCCCAAGCCTTCCACGGCGCACTGCTGGTACTCCACAGATATTCCAGCATTCCTCGGTCCCGCTGCGTATCCATGCACTGCCAGAAGCCACTGTGCTTATAGATCCCCAGCTTTCCATCGCCAGCCAACGTTTCCAGCGGCGTGCGTTCCAAAATACAGCTCTCTTCCGTATCCAAATAATCAAATACTTCCGGTTCCATAATCATAAATCCGCCATTGATCCAGCCGCCGTCTTCCTTCGCTTTCTCTCGGAATCCTTTTACGGTAGTGCCCGTCTCGTCTAGGTCGAGCACGCCGAATCGTCCTCCAGGCTGAATGCCTGTCAACGTCACTATCTTGCCAGATGTCTGATGCTGCTTTAGCAGTGTGGTCAAATCGACATTGCTTACTCCGTCGCCATAGGTCAGCATAAAAGGTTCCTCTCCAATATATTTTTGTACCCGCTTAATCCTTCCGCCGGTCTGGGTATTCAGGCCCGTGTCAACTAGCGTTACCCGCCACGGTTCGGCAATATTCGCGTGAACTGTCATACGGTTTTCCGCTGAGAAATCAAAGGTCACATCAGAGCGGTACAAATAATAATCTGCGAAATACTCTTTAATGATATGCCCCTTGTAGCCGCAGCAGATGATAAAATCATGGAATCCAAAGCTGGAGTAATATTTCATGATATGCCACAAAATCGGTTGGTCGCCAATCGTAATCATAGGCTTCGGCTTCAGATGACTCTCCTCACTGATACGGGTGCCCAAGCCGCCGGCCAGTATCACAACCTTCACTGCACTCATCCTCCACTCGTCCTAAAGTCGCGTTCCTCAAGCAAATACGATACTGCCTGATATGCAGGGCTGCTTTTCAAATTTTTCACCGCCGGGTCGTCCGGCGAGAAAGCCATCAGTGTAATCCGCACCTGCTCCGCCAGGATCAGCAGTTCGTCAGAGGGCTTT
>CAMWSZ010000132.1 GCA_947177005.1 uncultured Clostridia bacterium
TTACCACCATCGCGGTGACCCATATCGACAACAAATCCCAGGTGCAGGACTGCCTGCAAAAGGTGCTGTCCTCCAGCAACCACCTGCTCAGCCTGATTAACGATATTCTGGACATGAGCCGGATCGAGAGCGGAAAGGTTCAAATCAAGGAGCAGGAGTGCAACATCTCTGAGCTGACCCACAATCTGGTCAATATCATCCAGCCGCAGGTGAAGGCCAAACAGATGGAGTTGTTTATTGATACCTACGACGTCTCCAACGAGGACGTCATCGCCGATTCCCTGAAGCTGAGCCAGATTTTTGTCAATCTGCTGAGCAACGCCGTCAAATACACACCGGCGGGCGGGAAGGTCAGCTTCCGGATCATCCAGCAGAGCACTTTCCACCACGGCTACGCCGATTATGTATTTCTCGTCAAGGACAACGGCATCGGCATGTCGCCGGAATTTGTGGAACACATTTTTGAACCCTTTGAACGGGAGGCCAGCGCTACAAAGAGCGGTATCATGGGTACGGGACTGGGTATGGCCATTACCAAAAATATCGTGGATATGATGAACGGCACCATTACCGTTTCCAGCGAGAAGGGGAAGGGCAGCGAGTTCCGGGTGGAGCTGAGCCTGAAGCTTCAGGATTCCAAGAAGAACGCGGCGCAGATCCGGGAGCTGGAGGGCCAGCGGGCGCTGGTCATCGACGACGACTGCGACAACTGTGAGAGCGTGGTCCATATGCTGCAAAAGATCGGGATGCGTGCGGAGTGGACGGCCTCCGGCCGGGAGGCGGTGTTCCGTGCCAACAGCGCCCGCAATGAGGGCGACCCGTATCACACCTACATCATCGACTGGCAGATGCCGGAGATGAGCGGGATTGAGACCACCCGGCGCCTGCGTTCGGACCTGGGGGGAAACGCGCCAGTCATCATCCTTACCGCCTACGACTGGACGGATATTGAGGAGGAGGCAAAACAGGCGGGCGTCACGGCCTTCTGCGCAAAGCCCCTGTTCATGTCCGACCTGAAAGCCTCCCTGCTGGCGGCCAACAACCTGGCCGAAAAGGAGGATGAGACAACCGCCTGGACACAGATGGATTTCAATGGAAAACGAATCCTGCTGGTGGAGGACAACGAACTGAACCGTGAGATTGCCGAGGCCATTCTGGAGGAGACCGGCTTTCAGGTGGAGTCCGCGCCGGACGGTTCGGACGCGGTCCGCATCATGCGCGAGGTGGAGGAGCACTATTTCGACGCGATTTTAATGGATATTCAGATGCCGGTCATGGACGGCTACGAGGCAGCCCGGACAATCCGCCTCCTGCCCCGGGAGGACGTGAGTGACCTGCCAATCATCGCCATGACGGCAAACGCCATGGAGGAGGACAAGGAGGCGGCCCTGAAAAACGGGATGAACGCCCATATCGCAAAGCCCATTGATATCGACCTGTTTCTGTCGATTTTAGGGAAATATCTGGGGTGATACACCCGCCTCTCTCTTTGAAACGTCTCAAAGAGAGAGGTTTTTTATCCGGGACCTCCACAAACACGGCAGAAACGGACTGTATTCTGCGTCTAAAGGGGTGAAGGGAGGGACAGCCTATGGAGGACGCACAGATCATAGACCTGTACTGGCAGCGGGACGAAAATGCTATCCGCTGCACGGATGATAAATACGGAGCGTTCTGCCACCGGATTGCCATGAATATCCTGCACAGCTATCAGGACAGCGAGGAGTGCGTCAGCGACGCCTACGGCCGCTGCTGGGACACCATGCCGCCCCAGCGTCCCCGGAGCCTGCGGGCCTATCTGGGGACCATTATCCGCAATTTTTCCATCAGCCGCTACCGCAATGCCCATGCGCTGAAGCGCTGCGGCGGCGCGGAACTGCTGCTGCTGAGCGATCTGGAGGAATGCGTGCCCGCGCCGGAGAGCGTACAGAGGACCGTGGAGGCCAGCGCCCTGGGGGAACTCATCAGCAACTGGCTGGAGGGTCTGGAGCCGGAGAGCCGGGCGCTGTTTATCCGGCGGTACTGGAACGGGGACGCGGTAAAAATGCTGGCGCAGGAGCTGGGCGTGCGGCCCAATGCGCTGACCAAACGCCTGCACCGTCTGCGTGAGAGCCTGCGGACGTATCTGGAAAAGGAGGGGGTAACGGTATGAGCGATGTTTTTTTTGACGCAATCACCTGTATCCGGGAGGACCTGATTGAAGAGGCGCAGAACTATGTGTTCCGGCGGCGGCAGGTCTGGAAACGCTGGGCGGGACTGGCAGCGGGGCTTTTGCTGGCGGTCTGTCTCGGCTGGAGATTTTTCGTTCTGCCTGCTTCCGGCGGTTCGGCCGGCATGAACGGCGCGGTTTCGGACAGCAGTATCTCGGAAGACGCACTCGCGGGTGAGTGGGACGGCGGGGTGGCTGTGGAGGAACACACCTTTACCGCTGATGTTGTGGAGGTCGGCGAGGGATATATTCTGGTTGTACCGCTGCCCGGGAGCGGGTTCTGGACGGTGGCAGACCGGGTGACGGTCCCCACGGACGGCGTTGTGATGTCCCGCGGCATCCGGCCCGGGGATCAGGTCGGGATTGTCTTTGCAGGCGAAGCCCTTTCCGGCAGCGTGACCGGCGTCATAGAGATCCAGATATTGCCCCAATAAACAGGACAACTCCCCCGGAATGCCACAGCATCCCGGGGGAGACAGTTATTTGGAGAGATAGTTTCTGACCAAAATCTGAAGCAGTTCATCGCGGTCCACTTTACGGATCAAAGTACGGGCCTGATTATGATTGGTGATATATGTCGGGTCTTCGGAGAGGATGTATCCTACAATCTGATTGACCGGGTTATACCCTTTTTCCTCCAGAGCCTGGTACACCGTGAGCATAATACGATGAATCTCTGCATCCTGATCGACCACAAAATCAAATTTGCGGGTGAAGTCCTCCACTCCTGCACCACCCTTCTGTTCAATTCTACTATTTACTAGTATACCTGATTTTTCCCGTTCTGTAAAGGGGGAACTTTTAATGTTACATGAATGTAATATTTGACAAATTTATCCTCCCTGCCGCCTGACTGCCCTGTCCTCCTACAGTATACCTGAAAACCTGCCGTTTGCCAACTGTTTTTTGCGAGAAAAAAGATCGGAAGAGGACGCCGTAAAAAACGGCGTCCCCTGCGGTTTTTACAGATAGCTCTTGATCCGCTCCAATTCCTTTGCGGTACAGACGTCCACACCCGCGAAATCCACATGGGGCAGATAGACCGCCTCCAAGGCGTCATGGGCTTTTTTGGCCTCCCGCAGAGCCTCCAGCCCCTCCTCACGCAGCGCGTCCTCTACGCGCCGCACAAATTTCAGCCGCGTCTTGTACTGTTTATAGTAAGTACTCGGCACCATTGCGTCCAGCCGGATACGCCGGTAGGCCGGGCCGCTGTAGGCCATGCCCTCCCGTGAGGTCACAAAGGCGACGCCCAATTCCGGCAGAAGCAGATGCTGTATCCGGTCGGGGTGTTCGGGGTCCGGGCATACAATGGAGCGGTAATTCCGTGCGCGGGCGGCGATGTGCAGGCGCTCCAGCATGGGGACGGCCAGGCCGAAGCTGTCCTGTAGCTGATAGACTTTCGGGCACAGGGCTGTCACGCTGTCGAAACGCCAGACGGGTCCCAGACAGGTCAGGCTCCCCAGAAACCGGAGACTGTCCGCACCGCCAGAACCTTTGCCCCGCAGCTCCCGGCCGATGATGCCGTCCGTACGGCGCAGCAGCTTGCCGCCGTCCACACCGGCGGACATCAGCGCGGCGGCGCTGCCGTCAATCTGCCGGGCCGCGCCGAAGGCACGGTAAGCTCTCTGATAGGCGGCGGATACCTCCTTAGTATGGCGGATGATCTCCTCCCGGGATGCCTTTGCCGCGGCGATGTCGTAGAACTCCCCCAGATTGACATACCGGTCCGCTGCCGCCGGGTACTTTGGCTCAACGACGTGGGGCGCTGTTTCATTAGGACACTTTTTACAGTTTCCAGGTAACGCGGACTTCCTGCTGACCGGTATCCGGGTGAACCTCGCCGATTTCGATTTTGTCGATCAGCATGACTACCAGCTCCCGCGGGATCGTTTCCAGTTTTAACAGTTCCTGCGCATTTGCCATCAGATCAGCCTGCTGGTCAGGCTTTTCGTACTCAGCCAGTTCCTTTGCCAATTCCGCTGACCGCCGTTCCAGGCGGCTTTTTTCTTCTAAGAATGACTGGTTGAGTTCGACAAATTGTCCTTCACTGAGAACGCCGGACACTTTATCTAAGTACAAAGTTTTCAATGTCTGACTTCTCTTTTCCAGCTGGACTGAGACGGATTTCTGCTCCTGCTTCAGAGCTTCCCGGCGGACATCCTTTTGCGGCTCTATCTCCAAACCATCCAAAGAGAAATAGGTTTGAACATAATAACGGATACGCTCAGAAATGACATCAATCAGTTTATCCAGCCGGATGGAATGCCGGGTACACAGTTTTTCTTTTCCGCTGCTGGCGTAGAGTTTACAGCGAAGATAAGAAGTGCGGGGCCTCCCTTGTTGGCAGTTTGTGGTCTTACACATGGTACTGCCGCAGTCCATACATTTGACCAGACCCGCAAGAAGATGTTTTTCCCCAGTCCCGTCCGTTTTTGTGCGAAGCCGTAAGCCCTGCTGGACTGCTTGGAAGGTTTCCTGGTCAATAATGGGTTCGTGAGTACCCTCTACACGGAACCATTTATCTTCCGGCATATCAATCAGAACTTTTGATTTGTAGCTGACTTTCTTGCGGCGGCCTTGAATCATCACGCCGGTGTACATTTCATTGCGTAAAATGCGGTATATCGTGTTTTTATTCCAAAGGCCGTATTCGTTTTGTTGCGGATAGCTCCACGTCCAGCCGTGTTCTGCCTTGTAACGGGCGGGGCTTGCAATCCCGCGTTCATTCAGCATATAGGCGATGTTCTGCTTACCGTGGCCTTCCAGGGACCACTGAAATATCTGACGGACAACTGCGGCGGCTTCCGGATCAATGACGATTTTGTTTTTATCCGCAGGGTGTTTTTTATAGCCATAAATGGGATAACCACCGATATATTGTCCCTCACGGCGTTTTAGGTCAAAAACCATGCGGATGTTTTCCGACAAATCCTCTAAATACCATTCATTGACTAATCCGTTGATCTGACGGGCTTTCTTGTTGCCTTTTACTTCTGTATCAGCATTGTCAGCTATCGCGATAAAGCGGATACCCCAAATAGGAAACAGACCGTGAATATACTTTTCGACTAGCTCCATATCACGAGTAAACCGGGATTGAGTTTTGCAGAGAATAATCTGGAATTTCTTTTGCTTTGCCGCTTCGATCATGCGGTTGAAGTCAGGACGGAGACTGTCTGCGCCGGAGTAGTCTTCATCACAATAGATCGCGTAGATGTCCCAGCCGTGGTCAATGGCGTAGTGCGTCAGCAGGGATTTCTGGTTCTGAATGCTTTCCGATTCAGGTTGATGCTTATCCTCGTCCTCTTTGCTGAGACGGGTATAGATTGCACAAAGTATTTGTTACACCTCCTAAAAAGGCGTAACTGCTCCATACTAGAATAGCATAGGAGCAGTTACTGCGCAAGGACGCCAGACTATTGCTTTTGAGAGAGTTCGTTGATAATCCAACGTGTAATGACTTGCTGGAGAATGATCTGGCCTGAAGTATCCGTAGGCGGGGAATTTTCTGTTATCAGGATATTGGTCGTTTTCATAGAGCCACCTCCATAGAAATTTATGCCTCAAAAAAGGAAGGTATGAAAAAACCGGATGCACGCGGCACATCCGGTCATTTTTCTGTATTCTATTGTATAGGCCGGTATGCCCAGACCCTGCCTTTGCGGTATTTGAATAATTTTCCGGCAGTCACAAGATTTGTAAGGACCCGATTTGCGGTAGCAGCCGATACATGACAGAGTTCTCTTACGTCCGCATTTGTAATACACTCATGTTTCGATAAAAACCGTTCTATCTGCTTCCAGCGTACAGCGGCTTTATTCATTGTTGTTTCATCGCTCATTTCATCACTCACATGAATAGCTTCTATGAGCGATGCTTTGATTGCTGAAAGCATAAATTCGATAAACACAGTAGACTCAGCCATATCATTTGATGTGTTGATGGCTTCGTAATATTCCTGCTGGCGGTCATGAATGATGGATTCTACCGGCAGCCACGCAAATATAGGGTTCCATTTGGAGAGCATCAGCGTATGCCACAGCCGTCCCATACGGCCATTTCCATCAGCGAAGGGATGAATCAGTTCCAATTCATAGTGAAAGACACAGCTGCGTATCAATATGTGAATATCGCAGTCCCGCGCCCAGCTGAGAAGCTCTGTCATTAAATTGGGAACATATTGGGGCAGTGTCCCAAAGTGGAGAATCTGACCGTCTGGCCCCACTACGCCAACCGGCTTGGAGCGAAACGCACCGGATTCTTCCAGCAAGCCGCGCATCATAATGCCGTGGGCTGTCAGGAGATCGTCTATAGAGTATGGATTCAGGGCATCCATATGTTCATATATCTCATAGGCGTTCTGTACCTCTCCGATATCTTTCGGCGGGGCAATCACCCGCTTTCCGTTCAGGACTGCGGTTGTCTGCTCCAGTGTCAGTGTATTCTGCTCAATCGCAAGAGAACTGTAAATGGTGCGGATACGATTGCTTCGGCGCAGTGCGGGGTTGGAGGACAGGCGTTCTGTAGAAGTTAGCCTTCCAACCAATTCCGCAATTTCTGCGACATAGGTAACAACCATGCTCGTTATTTCAAACGGCGGCTTCTTATTTCTCATAATTTCCTCGCAAATAGAATGATTGCCTATACTATATCAGAAATTCATAATAAACGCAATACATCTCTCATTTGAATCATTGGATCGGTAGTAGCGATTTAACCACTTTCTCAAAAGAACACAGTATTCTTCGAGAAGGGTATCATCAACTGCGTGTTGAATAATCCCGTAAGGTGGGAAACAGCCAAAACAATCATAGGCCGCATAAATCCAGGCTATAGCAGAGAAATATTGCCCAGCATCCAACTGGTTCATAGTAATCTGCAAAAAGGCGTTGGCCAGTTTTGTATAGTTGACACTTGTTGCAAAATGAATAAGCAATTTGGCACCCGCTTGCGCGTTTTGCTCAACTGCGCTGATACTCCATCTCTTAGCGAGTACATCAATACCGCTTATTTGCAGTGAGTCGATAAAACCGGTAGTTTCTTTTTCTAAAATTGTGTTCAATTTAGCGTATAGCATATGACAAATCTCCAATTTTAAGTTTGATATGCAAAAGTCTGTCCTAAGCAGAACAGACTTTTTATAGATTCACCCACATACGGATATGTAATACTCTATTTTCTCTTATATGTGTGTTCAACGAAGTGTATACCAGTGACACCGCTAAAATTTTACTAAATTGAGCAGTTACGCCTTATCATGATATAGCCTGTCCCTTCCCCAAGTATCCTTTTGATACAACACCGTGGGGATGGATGTACCATCCACCACAGCAACCTTGATGCGGGGGATATGCACGCCGTCCAGAGACTTCGAGTCACCAGAGCAGTACAGGTATTCCGCCTGCTCCCCCCGTTCCTGCATGGCTCGGCTGATCCGCTTCATCATGGTGGACTTGTCCACGTCATACTAACTCTCATTAAAAAACTTCTGTAATCCAGTCGCGTTTAGTAATGTG
>CAMWSZ010000133.1 GCA_947177005.1 uncultured Clostridia bacterium
TCCTCCCCCACGCCTGCCACCATCAGCACCGGGGACAGCTTTTATCTCAGCGGTGAGATCTCGGGGTCGCACCTGAGCTTCCTGCCCGCACCCGGCTTCTCCGGAACCGTGCTCCTGCCCTTTACAGGCTGGTCGATTACCGGGGCGCAGTTTGTGGGGACGGTGCAGGTCAATGTCAGCGGCGAGGTCACCAAGACCAACGTGCTCTATACAACCACCGGCAAACCGGTCCAGTTCAGCGCGTATGATTTCTACAACGAGGGCGGCGGACAGCCGGTCTCCCTGCGCCTGAACGCCCTGCCGTATTCGACCCAGGGCAAGCTGTACTATCAGTACACCGACCCCACCCACTACAGCTGGCTTGCCACGGCGGGGATGCAGTACGGCTTTGTGAGCGACCCGCTGCTGGGGAACCTGACGTTCGTGCCGAAAGCCGGGTTCCATGGGACCGTAACGCTTCCGTATACCGCCACCAACAGCGGCGGCGGAACCTATACCGGAGAGATCAAGATTGTAGTGGACCCGACTCCGGTGTCCGAGTTCTTCTACGACCTCCAGGGGTATTCCACAGATGTGACCGCCGCGGTGGACTTCCTGTACAGCCAAGGCGTGGTGAACGGACTGAGCACCGGCCGGTATGGGCCGTCGCAGGGAATCCGGCGGGGTGATTTCTGCCTGATGCTGTACCGGGCGTTCCAGTTCAGCTCCAACGGCAGCGCTGCTGGCTTCAGCGACGTGCCGGACAGCGCGTATTATGCGCAGGCCGTCAATATTCTGCGGTCCCAGGGGATCGTGACCGGCACTGGCAGCAACAGTTTCCAGCCCAACGCGGCGCTCTCCAGACAGGATGCCGCCGTGATGATTCAGCGGACCCTGAAGGCCGCCGGGCTGAACGCGGACAATGGTACTGAGGCGAATCTGGCCCAGTTTACCGACAGCGCACAGATCAGCTCGTATGCGAGAGGTGCGCTGAGCGGTCTGGTACAGCAGGGCTTCTGGCCCACCTCCGGCAATATGATGAATCCGAAGAGGGCACTGACCAGAGCGGATATGGCTGTGCTGCTGCACCGGGCAATCGCACAGTAAGCAAAAAAAAGAGAGGGGCTGTTGAAAAACAGCCTCTCTTTTTTGCCGTATCAGGGAATTTTAGTCGGAACAGCCTCCGCGGGAATGATCTCCGCTGCAGGCACAGTGCGGTCGGAGATGCCGACGGGGAGACCGTTGATCTCCACGCCGTCCCCGACGGGAATGAGCAGGTATTTTCTGCCGTCTATGACACAGGTCTCGATAAGATAACTGCACTCCGGCTTGACGGAGATCGTAATTTCCGGCGTCTTGACCTCAAAGCGCTTACTGTCGATAAGGTTCATGGGATTGAGGACCGCGTTCTCGCCAAACTGCTCCGTACAGTGGGACTCAAAGGCCTCCACGCGAAGCTGTGTGACGCCGCAGCTTTGCAGGATCGAACCAACCTCACGGGGCGTTACCGCAAGCGGTTCCGGGTCATGGCTCTCCTTATGCCGCTCAATGCGCTCCAGCAGCTGCTCGTGTACCGACTGCGCCACCTCCATTTGAAAGTCCTCCTCCAAAGCGTCGCTGAGGGCTGTTTCAAAAGCCTCCCGCTGTTCGGCAGCGGACATAGGCGGGTCGGTGTGGAACACGGCGTCGATATAATCGGAATGAAGCTGGTTTTGGGAACGGGTGTAGAAGAGGGCGTTGTAGATATTGGCGGCGCGGTTGTCGAAGGCGGGGAAGAGGAAGCCCATTTCCGGTGCGGAGATGACCTGTCCTGCGGCGCAGCCGTGGAACTCGTTTTCACCGGGGAAGTAGCCAAGCTGCATCCGGCATCCCTTGACGGGACAGACACAGCTCAGAATATAAGTAAATACTTCATCAGAGGCATCGGGCTGGAACTCACCGTCCCTGCCCTTATGGGGGACATCATATGCATCACAGGCCAGAAGGATGATGTAGTTGGTCTCCCCCATATCGACGTTCTGGATAATTTTTTGATAGAAAGTGTTCCGGGCGTCAGGGTCCTTGAGACCGGTACTGCGGAGGGCAGAGAGAAGACGGTGCTCCTCGCTGTCCATGACCTGCTGGGTGGTGAAGATGACGTCCAGCAGATTGCGGCCCAGGGTGCCAGAGAGCGTTTTTTTCAGGATATTCAGGTATTTTTCGGACTCCTCCGTGGCAGTCAGGGAGAGGGGTTCGTCCAGATAGGAGACGATCTCGCGGCTGGATGCGTTGACGTAGCAGCCATAGATATGGTCAATGTTGCTCTTTTCCGGCCGGAACCGGCGGCGCAGTTCGCCCACTTCTTTTTGATTCATTGGGACACCTCGCTTTTGTTCAGTTTTGATGTGTTCTATTGTATACGAAATTGACGAAAATTGCAATGCCGGATTGGAGGGAAAGCATTCCGGTAACCGGCGTCAGGATTCCGCCGGATACACCAGATAAATCCATTTTGGGCCCTGCGGTCTGAATTTTTCTGGTAGGAATGTTGAATTTCAAGGCAAACAGGCCATTGTATTTTGTCAGAGGAGACATTGAAAAGAAAGCAAAATCGGTGTACCATAAATACAGCATCAAACCCGATGTGTACTATAAGATTGGAGAACAATAAAATGGCACGACCCAAAAAAGCTGCTGTCACGGCAGCGCCTGAAGCCGCAGCGGAAACCGTTAAGGCAAAGAAGACCGTCAGAAAGTCCGTAAAGTCCGAGAACATCTACCTGCAAACCGGCGGTTCGGAATGGAACCTTTCCGAATGCAGAGAGCGTGTTGTGGCCGCTTACACGGCGGAGGGACACAAGGCGTCCGGCATCAAGGCGATGGATATTTACATCAAGCCCGAAGAGGGCAAGGCTTACTACGTGATTGACGGCGAGAACGGCAGCATAGACCTGTAAAAAAGAGCGGTGAGCCTGCCGGCCGCCGCTCTTTTTGCTGCATCGTTAAAATCAGAGGCTCTTAAATTCACGCACCGCCGCGCCAATATCCCCGGCGCAGAAAACCGCGCTGCCCGCTACCAGGACGTTTGCGCCCGCCTCCACGCACTGGGGCGCGGTAGTGGCATACTTGACGCCGCCGTCCACGGAGATATCGGGATGCAGGCCGCGCCGTTCGCATTCGGCACGGAGCGCACGGATTTTTTCCAGTGCGGAGGGCTGGAAAGCCTGTCCGCCGTGGCCGGGCGTCACACCCATGACCAGAATCATTGACAGGCCGTCCAGATAGGGAAAGAGGGCTTCCGCCGGGGTGGGAGGGTTGAGGGACAGTCCGGCCCCGCAGCCCAGAGACCGGATCGCCGCAATGGTGGCGGAGATATCGCTGGCCGCCTCCACATGGAAGGTGATGCAGTTGGCCCCGGCCCCGGCGAATCTGGAGACATACCGCATAGGATCGGTAATCATCAGATGCACGTCAAAATAGGCTTCCGGCAGTGCCTTCCGCAGGCCCTCCAGAACCGGCAGCCCGAAGCTGAGATTATCGACGAAATGGCCGTCCATGACGTCGAAATGGATCATATCCGCGCCCGCGTCCAACACGGCGCGGCAGTCCGCGCCCAGCTTGGCAAAGTCGGCGGACAGCACCGACGGACTTAATTTTGTCATAACACAAAACACCTTTCTGATACGCTCTCAAAGCCGCAGCAGGCAGCAAATAAGAGCTTTATTTTAATAAGTTCTGTCAGAGAAAGCAGTCCATGAGGCATTGCCCCATGGACTTTTTATTCGGAATTACCTGCCCAGCAGGGCCTTTGCCTGGGCCGCGATGTTGTCCGCGCACAGGCCAAAGGCTTTCAGCAGCTCCCCGGCAGGGCCGGAGTGGCCGAACTCATCGTTGACGCCGATGCGTTTGACGGGAACGGGGCAGTTCTCCGCCAGTACGGAGCAGACCGCCTCGCCCAGACCGCCGATGACACTGTGCTCCTCGACCGTCACGATCCTGCCGCACTCTCTGGCAGCTTTCAGCACCAGCTCCCCGTCCAGGGGTTTAATGGTGGCCATATTGATGACCCGTGCGGAGATACCGGCCTCAGACAGAGCCCTGCCCGCCTCAATGGCCTCGGGGACCATAATGCCGTTGGCAATGATTGCCACGTCCGTACCGTCCTGAAGCACCTCGCCCCTGCCGATCTGGAAATCGTAGTCCTCCGCATGGAAAACGGGGGTGGCGGCGCGGCCAAAACGCATGTACACAGGGCCGGTCATCTCGTAAGCGGCTTTGACCATTTTCCGGGCCTCCACGTCGTCGGCGGGGCACATGACGGTCATGCCGGGAATGGTGCGCATCAGCGCGAAGTCCTCGCAGCACTGGTGGGACGCGCCGTCCTCGCCGACGGAAATGCCGCCGTGGGTGGCGCCGATTTTGACGTTCAGGTGGGGATAGCCGACCGTATTGCGGACCTGCTCATAGGCGCGTCCGGCGGCGAACATGGCGAAGGTGGCCGCAAACGGCACCAGTCCCATAGTGGACAGTCCCGCCGCGACATTAATCATATTCGCCTCGGCGATGCCGCAGTCAAAGTGACGTTCTGGAAATGCTTTCTGGAAGACAGCGGTTTTAGTCGCACCGGCCAGGTCTGCGTCCAGAACCACCAGATTGGCGGCGGACGCACCCAATTCCTTCAGGGCATTGCCGTAGCTGTCGCGGGTTGCGACTTTTTTGATTTCAGCCATTATCACACCTCCAATGCGGCGCGGGCCGCAGCCAGTTCTTTCATACCTGTAGCGTACTCTTCATCATTGGGCGCTTTGCCGTGCCAGGCGGCTTTGTCCTCCATGTAGGAGACGCCCTTGCCTTTCGTGGTTTTCATCAGAATCGCGGTGGGCTTGCCGGAACCCTTGTTGGCATGGAATTTCTCAAAGGCGGATTCGATCTCGTCGAAGTCGTGGCCGTTGATCTTGACGACACTGCATCCGAAAGCCTCAAACTTGGCGTCCACCGGCTCGGTGTTCATGACGTCGCAGGTACGGCCGTCGATTTGCAGGCCGTTGATGTCGGCGATGATACAGAGGTTGTCCAGCTTGTAGTGGGCGGCGAACATTGTGGCCTCCCAGATCTGACCCTCCGCCAGCTCGCCGTCGCCCAGCAGGGAGTAGACATTGATGTCTTTTTTCAGGAATTTTGCGCCCTTGGCCATACCGGCGGCGGCAGAGAGGCCCTGTCCCAGAGAGCCGGTGGACATGTCCACGCCGGGGACGGTGTTCATGTTGGGGTGGCCCTGAAGGAAGGAGCCGATGTGGCGCAGCCGGGGCAGCTCGTCCACGGGGAAATAGCCGCGGCAGGCCAGCGCGGCGTACAGGCCGGGGGCAGTATGTCCTTTGGAGAGGACGAAGCGGTCGCGGTCATCCCAGCGGGGATTTTCGGGATCGACGCGCATTTCCCTGAAGTACAGGTACGTGAACATATCCGCCGCGGACAGACTGCCGCCGGGATGGCCTGCTTTCGCGCCGTGGGTACTGGTCAGGATACCCTCCCGCACACGGACCGCTGTCAGCTGTAGTGATTTCTTCTCGTCAGAAGTCATTTGATAAATTCCTCCTTGTATAGTTAGATACGCATTGGGGGCATACGCTGAAAGCGGCTTTTCCGGATGTAATGGGGGAACCGGGAGGACCACGGCATCTCTGCGGAAGCCGCTGTCAGAGATCTTTTATAAAACTATTATTTCATTATAAGCCAACTGCTGTGCATTTGCAATACTTTCCTGCATTTTTTCAGAAGGATTTTCAGCATTTTGCCGGTTATGGAAACGGCAAAAACCCGTTGAGACAGGGGATTGATTGGGGATTCCGGCAAAATACTGCCATAATTTCCCGGTATGCCACTCAAAATATTACGGGAAAAATGCACAAAATATTTTTGCCGCCTGTAAATGAACACAAAAACCAGTTGAAAAAATCCCTTTTTTCTGATATAACAACAATCAGAAGAAGCAGAGGAGCATATTTTATCAAGAAAGTGGTGATGAGTATGGCGTCGCTTTTGCAGAAAATCGTAGAACGCGGGCACTACAAATTTGTAGACAGCGCGGGCTCCTGGCAGGAGGCCGTGAAGCTGAGTACGGAGCCGCTGGTGAAAACCGGCTTTGTCGAGGAAAATTACTACCAGCAGATTGTAGACTGCATTACCAAATATGGGCCTTATGTGGTCTATGACCACTATGTAGCCATGCCCCACTCCCAGGAAAACGCGGACGGCGTGAAGAAAACGGCGGTGGGTTTTATGCGCGTAAAAGAGGACGTGGATTTCGGTACGGACGAGGACGGCGAGCAGAAAATCGCCCGGCTGTTCTTCCCGCTGGCCGCCTGCGACCCCGAGGAGCATCTGGACAATATCATGCAGCTCATGGCGGTTTTCCAGAACGAACCTCTGCTGGACGCCCTGCTGGCCGCCGAAACGCCGGAGGATATCCTGGCCGCCGACGCAAAATATCCCTCTGCGGACGGCGGGGATTTCTGACGGACTGCGCCCCCCAAAAATGACAATTGAAAAGGAGACAAACAACATGTCGAAGCTGGACAACAAAAGTTTTATGGTATGCTGCGCCAACGGCGCCGGTTCTTCCCTAATGATGAAAATGACGCTGCAAAAGGTTCTGAAAAAGAACAACATCACCCCGTCCACGCTGCACCACTGCGCCCTAGCCGAGGGCAAATCCGCCGCCCCTAATTACGATATCGTTTTCTGCGCCAAGAACTTCCTGAGCACCTTCAAGGCCGCACAGGAAAAAGGCACTGTGGTCCTGGGACTGCGCAACATCATGAGCGAACAGGAAATGGAAAGAGCACTGCGCGAGGCCGGGCTTCTGGACGGCTGACCTCTGCCCAAAAATGACGCCTGGCTCTATACGGAAATAAACAATTTGTCAGATAGAAAATCCCTTGACGTATGAAATTTTTGGTGCTATATTTAACTATATGATAAAAGCAGTTGTCTTTGACATTGACAATACGCTGTATGACTATGATGCAGCCCATGAAATTGCTTTCGGTGCCGTCACCGGCTTTGCGGTCCGATCCCTGGGCCTGACTGCTGCCGGTTTCCGTGACCTGCACCGGAAAAGCGATGAAATCCTTCGCTCCCGCGTCGGAACTGTTACCGCCGCGATCCATAACCGCCTGCTCCGGTATCAGATCCTTTTGGAGCAAATCCATGCCCCCGTGTTTTATGCGCCGCGGATGTCCGAGCTGTATTGGACGGTTTTTCTCTCCGCGGTGGAGCCGTATCCCGGCCTGACAGCGTGCGCCGCGGCCCTGAAAGCAGCGCCCCTACTCGTCGGTATCGGGACCAATATGACCGCCATGTACCAGTATGCCAAGCTGGAACGGCTGGGCATCTTACAGGATATAGATTTTATCGTCACCAGCGAGGAGGCCGGTTCCGAAAAGCCGGACCGCCGCCTCTTTGACTGCTGTGTAGAGAAAGCTGGCTGCCCTGCCTCGGAATGCGTGTTCGTTGGCGACAGCCTGGAAAACGATGCTTTAGGCGCCCAGTCCGCCGGGCTGCTCCCTGTATGGCTGTGTACGCGGCCGCCGGAGAACCCCCCGGAACTGCCCGCAGGCGTGCGGCGAATCGGTTCTCTTGCGGAGCGGCCCGCGCGGGTGGGGGGGCTGTGACGGAGCCGCCCA
>CAMWSZ010000134.1 GCA_947177005.1 uncultured Clostridia bacterium
GTACGTATTTATTCGCAATGCTGGACGCCCAGCCGGAACACTTGGTTATTGATTTGGTAGACGGGGAAATGGTTTCTCATATGGAGCCGAACCCCCGCTATCTTCAGGGAAAAAAACGCGAAATTTATGAGTTCCTTGTCGATTTTCTGCCTACCGGCCAGGCTACCGAATACATGGTGATGACCGCAAAACCGCTGCTGCTGTCGCTGTACTCCGCCGTCATTTTTCTGCTGAGCAGCGCAGGCGGTGTGGCGTTTTTCCGGAAGAAGGATATTAAATAGGAGGTGCGCGATGCGAAACGTGTTCTCAGCAAATCTTTACCGTCTCCGGAAAACCAGGGCCTTTTATATCGCCCTGACCGTTATGGCCGGTTATGCAGTTTTCATCAGCGGCCTGTGCTGGTACAAACATTGGAGCGGAGAAGCGATGCTGTTCGGCATGGAGGAGCCGCTGCTGTTTGCGTTCTGCACCGGCGGTACGGTTCCGTTTACGGCCTTTATTCTTGCGCCGCTGCTGAGCGTCTATCTGGGGACGGAATTCAGCTGCGGGACTTTGCGCAGCAAGCTGTCCGTCGGCCGCACACGGGCGGAAATCTATATTGCCAATCTGCTGACCTGTATATTTGCGGCTGTTCTGCTGGTGGTTTTATATCTGGCCGTCGTGCTTACCGCGCTGCCAGCGGTCGGAGAATTTCATATTTCTGTCCGGCAGGTGCTGCTGCTGGCGGGCACGGGCCTGCTGGCGTTTGCGGCGTATGCGTCGGTGGTGAACATGCTGTCGGCGCTGCTCGGCAGCAAGACCAATACCGCGCTTGTCACACTGCTGCTGCTGGTGCTGACAATGTTTATGACGGTTTATATAGCAGACCGTCTGGAAATGCCGGAATTTGTTAATGCCTACGACGATGCCGGACAAATTTTGGAGGAGGTTGTTCCCAACCGGTATTATCTCCAGCCGAAGGCAAGAGCGGTGTGCGAGTTTGTTCTGGACCTGCTGCCCACTGCGCAGTGTATCCGGATTTCCCGGCTCGACGTCCCCTATTTTTCCCGGATGCCGCTGCTGAGCGTACTTGTGACCGTCTGTACCAGCGGAATCGGACTGGGCTGTTTTCAGAAAAAGAACCTGAAATAAGGGGGGCGAGACCCATACGAAATTTACTGTCCGCTAATTTTTACCGTCTCCGAAAAAGCCGGGGGTTTTATTTGGCTGTACCGGCAACGCTGGCCTTTACGCTTCTGGCGGTCCTGACCTGCTGGGACCACTATGCTGCCGGTACGGTTCCGTATACGCTGGAGTTTGTTCTTGTCTCCGGCTTCGGACTGACGGGCTATCTCCCTGTTTCGTCGCTGATTCTTGCGCCGCTGCTGAGTGTGTATCTGGGTACGGAGTGCAGTGAAAACACCATGCGGAACAAGCTGATTGCCGGTCATACCCGCACCGGGATCTATCTGTCCGAGCTGCTGGCCTGTATGGCAACGGCTTTGGCACTGGATGTTCTGTATATGCTTCTGGCAGGCGCATTATGTATCCCCCCGGTGCTGAAGATGTCCGGGACGTTGCTGCGGGTTCCGTTCTGGCAGCTGCTGGCCTGGACCGGTGCCGCACTGTTGGCCCGGGCGGCATATGCGTCCGTATTGAAGCTGCTGGTTACGGTTCTTCATCACCGCACAGCAGCATCCGCCGGGGCTCTGTTGCTGGTGATCGGGACGATGTTTCTGTGCCGGACTGCCTTCGGACAGATACAGTTTTTGGAGTACAGCCTCGCCGCCGGAGTTCCGGTGCAAAACGGTCCGGCGCGGCTGGCGTTCTGGCGGCTGCTGGTGGATGTGCTGCCGACAGGCCAATATTTGCAGGTCAGCCGTCTCGACACGCCCAACCTGTGGCGGCTGCCGCTGTTCAGTCTGGCGGTGATCGTGTGTACCAGCGGCGCGGGCCTGCTGGTGTTCCAACGGAGAAATCTGAAATAAGAGGTACTGTCCATGCTTCCCTGGCTGATATGCGGTGTGCTGGCGGCTGTCGTGCTGGCACAGAATGTGAAAATATGGATGATGAAAAAAGGAATATCGGAGATCTGTGAACAGTTGGGGGAGCGTCTAAAGGGGGACACGAATAATCTGCTGTTTGTCTCCACCCGTGACAGGCATGTGCGGCGTCTGGCGGCGGAGCTGAACGTTCAGCTACGACTTCTGCGCGGCCAAAGGCGGCGGTATCTGAACGGCGACCGGGAACTGAAGGACGCCGTAACGAATATCTCCCACGACCTGCGCACACCTCTGACCGCGATTTACGGCTACTTGCAGCTGCTGGAACGGGAGGACCTGCCGGACAATACCGTCCGCTATCTCGGCCTCATCCGGGAGCGGACAGAGGCGCTGAAGCTGCTGACGGAGGAACTGTTTCGCTATTCGGTGGTTCTGGCGGCGGAGGAGGAGCGGCATTTTGAGACAGTCAGTCTGAACGGCACGTTGGAGGAGGCCATAGCCGCCTTTTACGCCGCCCTTACCGAACGCGGCATTGCGCCTCTGATCGAGATGCCCGATGCGCCTGTGACCCGCCGTCTGGACAGAGCAGCTCTGTCACGGATTTTCAGCAATATCCTGAGCAACGCCCTCAAATACAGTGACGGCGACCTGCATATTACGCTGCGGGAGACGGGAGAGATCCTGTTTGCAAATACGGCTGCATATTTGGACCCGGTTCAGGTGGGGCGTCTGTTCGACCGCTTTTTCTCCGTGGAAAACGGCACGGAATCAACAGGCTTGGGATTGTCTATCGCCCGGGTTCTGGCGGAACAGATGGGAGGAACCATATCCGCCGGGTATGACTATCCGATGCTGTGCGTGACGGTCCATTTTCCGCCGCAATAACAAAAGGTCCGAAGGCTCCAAAACGGAGCCTCCGGACTTTTTTACAGGGGGATTTTTTTTGTCAGCCCCACAGAGCGGACAGCATGGGAATAATTTGTTTTTTCCGGGACATGATGTGGGGCAAAAACGCCTCATGGTCCTTCAGCTCCACGTTGAACGCCTTCCGGAACGTATCTTCCCCGCCCAGACACAGCACCTTACTGCCTTCCAGCAGCACGTCCGTCAGCATCAGCAGGATCATATCGTACTCATGCTCCTGCTTGGCAGCGTCCATCAGCTCCAGGAATTCATCCTTCCGCTTCAGGTGGCGGTCCGAGTCCACGCACGTGATCTGACTGACCGCAAAGGCATGTCCCGCAATGTGGAACTCTTTGAAGTCGGTGAAGAGCAGATCCCGTACCGGCTTGTCCTCAGGCGCAGACGCGGAAAAGATTTCCCGTCCCAGTTCGTCCAGCGAGATATCGGCGATATACGCCATACGTTCCGCCATTTTCCGGTCGCGGGGGGTGGACGTAGGGGACTTGAAGATGACCGTGTCCGACAAAATCGCCGCCGCCATCAGGCCCGCCAGCTTGCGGGACGGCATCAGACCCCGCTCCTGATACATCCCGGCAACAATGGTGGTGGTGCTGCCCACCGCCTCGTTGCGGAAATAAATGGGGTTTTTGGTCTGGATGTCCGCCAGACGGTGGTGGTCGATAATCTCCAGAATATCCGTCTGCTCCAGGCCCGGCACCGACTGCGCCGCCTCGTTATGGTCCACCAGCACCACCTGTTTCCGGCGCGGTTTGATGAGGTGATACCGGGACAGTGTTCCCACGACCTTCTCCTGACTGTCAAGAATCGGGTAGCTGCGGTACCGGCTTTGCAGCACGATTTCCTGTACGTCGTCGATATAGTCGTCCAGGTGGAACACCTGCAAATTCTCGTTCCGAGCGATGCGTTTAACCGGAATCGCATGGAAAATACGCCGCACCGTTTTATAGCTGTCGAAGGGCGTAGCGATAATGCAGGTATTTTTTGCCATTTCCCGCAGATCCTCCGGGAACTCCGCCTGACACAGAATGATGCACTCCACGCCATACTCCAGCGCCTGTTTCAGCATCTCCGGCTGGTGGCCGCAGATCAAAATGCTGTCCTTCTGCCGGAAGGGGGGCAGGTCGATTCCCTGGGGCAGGCCCAGCACCACCTGTCCGGACACGGTGTTCACCATTTCGCCGCCCTCGCTGAGCAGCTGGCCCTCCAGCACACTCAGCAGGTTGAACATAGGGACCTTCCGCAGCGTCGGGTCCTCAATGGTCTGCATGTCATAGGCCGCGATATCGCCCGCGGACATCAGTCCTTTCAGATGTCCCTCGTCGTCCGTAATGGGAATAGCTGAGACCTGATGATCCTCCTCCAGGGCCTCCCACGCACGGCCTACGGTCACGGCCTCATGCAGAATGGGCGGCACGTCGAAATCCAGGTCCAGCACCTGTGTGCGCATGTTCTTGATAAACAGCGGGGGATCGAACCCGAAATGGTTCAGGATCAGCTTTGTCTCATCGCTGAGGTGTCCCAGACGGGCTGCCTGATAGCGGCGGTCGCCCAGCGCGTTGCGCAGCGCCGCATACGCCATTGCGGAGACTACGGAATCCGTATCCGGGTTCCGGTGTCCGGTGACATAAATTTTGTCCATAGTTATTTCATTCCTCCTTATCTTCTTCCTATTTTCACCGGCGTACAGCCGGATGAAACCTGATAAAACGGGACGCCGGGGAAAACTGTCCCCGGCGTCCGATGCGGTTACGCAGTAGCGTTAGCGTTTCCGGTACGGGTGTAGTTGTTGATTCTCCAGATAATGACGGCGATCTCAGAGCGCCGGATAGCGTAAGTGCCCTGATAGATCATGGTATTTGTGGCCGTGTCTTTGGAACCGGTGAGGATGCCGGTCTGATACAGCGCCGTTACATAGGGCGCGGAGCTCAGATTTGCCGCCATATCGCTGAAGGGAGAAACCGTAACAGTTGGCAGGCTCAGCTTCAGCGCTTTCGCCGCGATTTCCGCAATGGTATACCGGCTGATTCTCCGGTCCGGGTCAACGGTCTGATCCAGCAGTTTGTCCGCCACCGCCTTGCTCACATATCCGCTGGCCCACTGTTTGCTGTTGGTGGGGGCCTGTTCCGGGTAGCCGGTAGCAAGCATAATCATTTTCAGCGCCTCGCCGTATGTTACCGGGTCGGCCGGATGAAACAAACCGTCCTGCTTGCCGTTGATGACGCCGAGGGTAGCCAGCTCTGTGACGGCGGGATAGTACCAGGAGGTGGCGGAGGTGTCGGGGACGTCCTCAAAGGTGACAGCTGGCTTCTCCTCAGTTGTACCCGGGTTGGTTGTGGTTCCGGGATTGGTTGCAGTACCCGGAGTTGTAGTAGTACCCGGATTGGTTGTGGTCCCGGGGGTTGTAGCAGTCCCGGGATTGGTTGTGGTCCCGGGGGTTGTAGTAGTACCCGGATTGGTTGTAGTCCCGGGATTTGTGGTTGTACCGGGAGTGGTGTTTGCAGACGGGTTGGTCACGGTGACGCGCACGGTGCCGCTGACCTTATTGCCGCCCGCGTCATAGGCGGCGAAGGGAATCGTGACAACGCCGCTGAAGCCTGCTTTCGGGACAAAGGTCACGTTATCCATGTTCAGCGCGTTGGCGTTGGCATTTGCGGCAACGCTGTACCAGACGCTCTCGCTGGTAATCACCGTGCCCGCGGTGGTGGCGGAACGGCCGTAGTAGAGCATCCCGAAAGAGGCCGCAGGTGGGGTAAAGGAGACGGTAGTGAGTTTGCCCTTGGTGCCCTCCAGCTTTTCAAAATCGCTGGCCTTGAAGCTCACGCCTGTTGAGGTGGCGCTGTAGCTGACCGCCAGTTCTCCTACGGTAAATTTGATATTGCCCGCGTACAAAAGCTGTCCTTCAAGGTCATACGCCAGATAGCGGACGGAATCGGAGGAGGCGGTGCCGGGGATATACAGGATGTCGCTGATGAGCTCGCCGCGTCCGCCGCTGTAGAAGAAGGGGCGTCCGGCGATATTGGAGGCAGTAAGGCGGGTGCCCGGATTGCTGGCAGTCCCGCCCACATACAGCGTACCGCTGGCAGGCACCTCCGAGAGCTGGATACTGAAGCCGGTGCCCTTGCTGTTGGTGGCGGTCTGATAGACGGAGAGGAAGTCGGCCTCGCTGAAGGCATACGAACCGGAGTTGACGCGGTAGGAGATATCCTCCACAGTACCCTCGCTGACCAGGATATACATGGTGCCGTCAATATAGATCTGCCGTCCGGAGTTATTTTCTCCGTAGGCTTCAAAGGGAACGATCACATAGCCGGACTGCCGTGTTCCGGCGATAAAGGAGATGTCGCCGATGCCGTACTGACCGCGTCCCGGCTCCACATAGAAGGTATCTCCGATTCGCACGCGGGTGCCGGGACGGGCGGCGGAGGTATAGTCGATATACAGGCTGCCCTCGCCGGAGCTGGGGAGCTGGGTAAAGCGGATAAAGGTGAGGGAGCCGCGGTTATACTCATTCGTCCAGAAGGACTTGAACTTATCCGCGGTCATTGGGAGGGCAACGTTTCGGGCGGTGGTATAAAAGACGTCCATTTCACCGGAGTACTGGCCGAGGGTAATAGTGAGCACGCCGGCAAATTCCTTGCCTTTTGTGTCAAAGGCGGAGAAATGGATGACATAGGTCCCGGCGTCCCCGCTGGGACGGAAGGCCACATCCTTCAGCGCGTCCTGATTTTTGTTGGAGGGGTCGAAGTAATACTTTCTTCCGGAAATGACGTCCATTGTACCGGCTTTGCCGGACGGGATGTCGTCGAACACAACATAGCTGGGATGTCCGTCCGACGCGGTATACACCGCCTCATAGATCTGCTCCTCTACGGACTGTGCAGACTGGATGTCCTTATCGCCCAGATAGCAGTATTTTTCACTGCGGTCAAGGGAGGCGTAGACGGTAATGAGGTCCTGCACCCGGAGCGTCACCGTACAGGAGGCGCTGATGGGCTGGTTGGAGGAGCTTTTCGGGTCGGCCACCACAAAGCATACGTACTTATAATCCCCCTCCTTGCTGGTAATGGACAGAGGAAGTGTGTAGTTCTTCTCGCTGCTCACCAGCTTGCCCTGATAATACCAGTTGTACGTGATATTGTAATCGCTGGTGATGTCCGCGCTGCCAATGGACAGTGTCACATCATTCAGGGAGAGGATGGCGTTTTCGTCGTCGAGAGCGGCGTAAACAATGGGTTCATCCGGCAGAGAGATCTTCACGGTGCTGTAATCCACCGCCCGGCACTTGGAACAGACGCCGTTGACATAGGTATGCTTCTCCTTTGTGACGGTCTCGGAGGGAGTATGGTAGCTACAGACGCCGGAGTGGGTGCCGTCGCCGTTGTTGGAATAGATGGCGTCGTGGCTGTTGGGATCGATTCGGATTTTAAGCAGCTGGGACTGCTTATACATCCTACAGCCTTCATTATAACAGACGTACTCCTCCACGCCCTCCTCATGGCAGTTAGCCTCTTTGAGAAGCGAATAAGTGCAGTTGGTGGATGTACATTCCGGGCACCGTTCAGCGGCGAAGGCGGTGGGCGTCAGGGGCATCATTAGGGCAATGGCCAGGAAACCGGCCAGAAAACGGTTCTTTGGTTTCATAAATACCTCCTTGTTGGGGTTGTTTAACAGCAGCAATACAAAAACATTATAGCACATTTTTCCCAATAGCGGCTATGGTTTTGCAG
>CAMWSZ010000135.1 GCA_947177005.1 uncultured Clostridia bacterium
ATGATATTGCAGGGCAGAGACGTCTGCTCCGTTCACTGATGAATGTCCGCAGTCCCCAACCGGTCTCTGCCGGTTTTCTGGAGGTTCAGGACGAATATCTGCAAGAGGAAATTGCGGAAAAGGGTATCGTCTGCATTGACAGATTAACACCTGTATCCGAGGGTATTTATCTCTGGCAGGGGGATATTACTACCCTGCGCTGTGATGCGATTGTCAATGCAGCCAACGCCCAGATGCTCGGCTGCTTCTGTCCCTGCCACGGCTGTATTGACAACGCAATCCACACCTATGCCGGGATACAGCTCCGGCTTGCGTGCGCGGAGATCATGGAAGCCCAGGAGCATGAAGAAGCAACAGGTACAGCAAAGATTACCCCTGCTTATAATCTGCCTTGCAAATATGTCCTGCATACGGTTGGACCTGTTATTCAGGGGAGTGTAACTGAGAAAGATTCGACCCTGCTGTCCTCCTGTTACCGCTCCTGTCTGGAGCTTGCAGAGCAGTATGGGGTGAGAAGCATTGCGTTTTGCTGCATCTCCACTGGTGAATTCCATTTCCCTAACAAATTGGCAGCGAAGATTGCAGTTAATACGGTAAAAGAGTATCAGACATACAGCAAAATTGAGGTGATTTTTAATGTTTTTAAGGATGCCGATTACAAAATTTACCGGGAGTTACTCACAGCAGATTAAGCGGTTGAAGGATGAACTGGAAGCCGCCGGTGCCATTGTGATCGGTGCGGGAGCAGGACTCTCCACATCGGCAGGCTTTGTCTACTCAGGGGAGCGTTTTGAACAGTATTTCTCTGATTTTGCTGAAAAGTATGGTTTCCAGGATATGTATTCCGGGGGCTTTTATCCGTATAGCACATTAGAAGAACATTGGGCTTACTGGAGCCGGTATATTTTCATCAACCGCTATATGGATGCGCCCAAACCTGTATATCAAAATCTTTTTGAACTGGTAAAAGGGAAAAATTATTTTGTGATTACCACAAATGTGGATCACTGCTTTCAAAAGGCTGGATTTGACAAAAGCCGGTTGTTCTACACACAGGGGGATTACGGCCTGTTCCAGTGCAGTGAACCCTGCCGCCAGGAAACATTTGAGAATGAAACCTTGATCCGTGCGATGATGGAACAGCAGGCAGATATGCGGATTCCGTCCCGGCTGCTGCCGGTTTGCCCCCATTGCGGGAAGCCTTTCACGATGAACCTGCGTTCAGATGACCGCTTTGTGGAGGACAGCGGATGGCATATGGCAGCAAGACGCTACAGACGCTTTCTTGAGGAAGAACAGACCGGCCATATTCTATATCTGGAGTTAGGTGTGGGATATAATACGCCGGGTATTATCAAATATCCATTTTGGAAGCTGACAGCGCAGAATCCGAAAGCCATTTACGCTTGTATCAACTCTGGCGAGGCTGTGTGTCCAGCGGAAATAAAAAGACAGGCTATCTGTATTGACGGAGATATTGGAGCGACGCTGAATCTCTTATCTTGAATTCTCGTAAAATTCATAGAGCCGGTCAAGCCGGGGCGTAATAATTGATATGTATGCCCATTTTCAGATATGTTACTGGTACAGTTTGTTATTTAGAGATAGAAGTTTCTTTCCTCATTCCTGCTGCTTTCCAATTTGGTGCAGCAGGAATGACATATTTGCGGCCAAAGTATGAAGTATTTCCTGGCCGTATGTATCCCGATCAACTCTATCAGGATTAGGGTCAACTATCATATTCCAATAATTGCTGCTGACAATGGGCATTTCGCTGAAAGTAAAGTATTTATTCAGCCGGTCCAGCGCGGCGGTCGCGCCAGCCCGGTAGCAATTTACCACTGCTGCCGCCGGTTTATGAGCAAATAATCTGCCATGCTCTGCTGCTGCGTAGAACACCCTGTCCAGAATCGCGCACAACGCTCCGTTGGCTCCGGCAAAATAGACGGGAGAGCCAATAATGATACCGTCTGCTTCTGCCATTGCCTCAATTAAAGCATTACAGCAGTCATCCTCATAAACACAACGGAACGAGGTTTTACAACCGTTACAGCCGATACAGCCGCGAATTCTGCCGCTTCCAAGCTGGAATAATCTACTTTCAATTCCATGCTGATACAGGCAGTCTCTGATAATTTGCAGCGTTTGAAAGGTATTCCCAGCTCTATGAGGACTACCATTTACCAATAAAACCTTCATCTTGGTATCTCCTATATTTATTTCTGGCTATACAGGGCCAGCCAACCCAAGTCTGAAAAGTGTTGCGGCAACTCCGTTGTCGGCGCAGCTTTCACAGACCTGGTCCGCTAAAGCTTTCACCTGTTCCGAAGAGTTTCCCATCTCAATCCCAATGCCTGCGTCCAAAAGCATCTCCGCATCGTTCATACTATCCCCAAACGCAACACTCATTTCAGATGGAATACCGAAATATTTGCAGACCCGCCGCAATGCCTGCCCTTTATGAATGTTTTTATCTGAGACTTCACCAGCAATGAATGGGATATCAGGAATCAGATTCTCAAAACTTACAACCTTAACAGTATTATCCAGCATTTGAGCCATGCGGTCAATTTGTTCCTGCAATTCTGCCAAAAAACTGATTTTATACACTGGTTCGTTATGATACTGTGACATGGGAGTTTGTTTAGAACTAAGTAATATCCTCTGTAATTCACTGTTTCCTTTAGACATATCAAACGTTGCAGCCGACAGCGATTCAAGGCTGCTCTGATAATTTCTATTTGAGTATTCTAACGTAAAAAGCAGGTTTTCTTTCTGCATAGCAGAAAGAATCATTTGCGCTATATTATGCGGCATTGTTTGATCTAAAATGGTTCTCCCTTCGACAACCACACGTCCGCCAGCGCTGTATATTCCGCCGTCAAAGCCGATCTCCTGTACTTTGCTGGGAACAGCGCCCTCTGTCCTGCCTGTACAGAGAAAAGCTTTATGTCCATTCGTACGGGCAGATCGGATTGCGTTGACAGTTTCTTTGCTGGGAGTCTGTCCTGGAATGGCAAGGGTTCCATCTATATCAAAAAACAGCAGCCGTTTCATCATACTTCCTATTGCCCTCCGCCAAAAATTTACTTTATTTCAAATCATAAAAAGTGTCTCTATGCCCGGACGATCCAATCACAAAACGGCTAATTGCAATTTCACCACCGAAATCCCGATCTTTCAGCTTGCTGTACATCTCTCCCATCTGTTCCCTCGTACCACGAGTGAACAGGCTGATATGCGGCTGAAAAACCCGGTCATATTTGCTGACGGGAATATTATATTTTACCGCAAGCAAACGGTCAAGTTCTTCGTGCAAATAACGCAAATCACCGTCGCTGATCAGTGACAGCCAAAGCATACCCTGGTGTAAATTGACCTTGTCAATGCGGCACCAAAAGGCCCCGATGCCGTTCACCGTTTTCAGGATATCAGCTTTTACCGCGTTAAAGGAATTGGTGTAAAAGCTCTTTTTCATAGAGATGTGAAGCGGCAGCTTGAACACGTTTTCCGGCAATCCTATGGTTTTATTCTCTGCGAGACAAAGCTGTACCACCGTTTTTGTGAATTCTTCCGGGACTATGGCGCAGACCCACATCAGTTCCTGTGCCATTTTTCCCTTTTCCTGTGTATAACGGTTCTAAGATATATTGTTTCTCCAGATTTTTTATAGTCCATGCTATCGCTCTCCTTATCCATTGTACGTTGACCGCCACCGGCGTTTGGCGCTCTCTGTAATTGTCATTATACAGATTTTTTTATAGATGACAAGTACGCACTTTTTTGTAACTATTGGAATACCGGCATAATTGCTATTGATTATTTGATGATGTTGCAGTACAATTTGATTGTAACATTTTATTTTGAAGTGTTGGAATCGGCTATCATAAAACGAGGAGGAATTTTTGAACTTTTGAAAATGATCTCTACAGGGGTGAAGAAGATGAAAAAATATTTGGTCTTTGATATTGGCGGCACTTTCATTAAATACGCTATGATGAACGAGCAAAACACCATGCTGGAACAAAATAAAGTCGCTTCCCCGGTGGACAGTCTGGAATTGCTGCTGGGAGCGTTGGAAGAGATTGGTAAGCAGTTTGCCGGGCAATATGAAGGCATTGCTGTTTCAATGCCTGGGCGCATTGATACCCAAAGCGGGATAGCCTATACTGGCGGTGCATTTGCTTTCATCCGCAATATACCAATGGCCACGCTGATCGCTGAACGCCTTGGCGTACCAGTGACGATTGCCAATGACGGCAAATGTGCTGCCAACGCCGAACGAAACAGCGGGGCGTTGGCTGGCGTGGCGGATGGCGCTGTGATCGTGTTGGGTACCGGCACCGGCGGCGGCATCGTGTTGGATGGCAAGGTGCGCATGGGACATACCTTTGCAGCGGGTGAGCTTTCGGTACTCCCTACCGACTTCGTTAACGTGAGCAGAGGGATTGAAGGCTTGGAGTCGGACAATATGGATTCGATTTGGGCGAATGCTATGTCTGCCACCGGACTTTTGTGGCGCTACGCCGTGCGTAAGGGCTTGCCCAAAGTGGGACATGGTATAGATGGTTTTGCATTTTTCAAAGCGTATGACGCCGGTGAGCCAGAGGCTATTGAAGCGTTGACGGATTTCGCTGGACAGGCGGCAGCCGGCATCTATGCTGTTCAATCTGTGTTGGATTTGCAGCGGTTCGCCATCGGTGGCGGCATAAGTGCCCGTTCGGAAGTGACGGATGCCATCCGGCAGGCCGTAGACGGGCAGTTTGCCGCTATCCCCTTCACGCCCTTCGGCAAGCCGGAAATCGTGCGTTGTAAATATGGCAATGATGCAAACCTAATTGGTGCGCTGCGTTTCCATCTGGACTATGTCGGTAGACAATGATGCCCATGAGATGAAAGGACGGCCCGTGAGCAGAGTCTCACGGGCCAATTTTGAATCGCTATAATCTGCATAGTCAGGGCATATTACGTACCGGAATTTATTTATCAAACTCTCCCAGAATGCTCCTGGCGCACAGCCAGCCGCCTACGCCAGACATGGCCACTGATCCAAAGGGAGAGCACTTGCCAAACTGCCCAATGAACATGTTCTCGCCGCACAGGCCACCCGCAGTTGTCCAGCCTGCTTAGAGACCTGGAATCACTTCATGTTCGGTGTTCAGCACCTGCATATTTGCATTGATGCGCAGGCCAGCCAAGGTCTTGCCGATTGACCACCAACAACTGCCGCGTAATACGGCCCCTCTTCATCTGGGCCATGTCTTCCACCTGAATATTCGTCTGCCGGAGGCGAAAGAGGTCAACGACCAGGAGTGCGCCTATTTCCGGCACATTTTGGAGGCGTAGGAACACCGCAAGACGGCGTTTCAAATCATATAAAATCCCTACTTGCACAGTGTTTATAAAAAATATTAGAATACCTCGAAAAAGCGTTGAGACTCCTGCCTGATTTCCAATTCCTCGCTGGTTTCAGTGTCTGTCTCAAAACGATGAAAAGATCGTAGAGAGACAGCCCCCAGTCAATATAGGGAAAAGACCAGAAAAGAGAAGAAAATTAGTACTAAAAGAGGTGGAGCAGGAGAACATCCAGGTAGTCCGTGCGTAGACGGGAAAGAATACCATCAAAACTCCGCAGGATGTGATCTTGGGAGAAGTCGTAGTAATTCTGGCCTTTACCGCTCCTGCGGATACCACATTTCCCTTGAATCAGTAGTTCCTCCCGCAGATTTCCAGTCAGACGCAGTGCCTCTCCAAAACACGTCTCGCAGCGTCCGTCTCCATAAATGTCGGCGTGATCAAAATAGTTCACGCCATGATCTATGGCAGTACGCACCAGCGTCTCAACTTCCTTTGGAGTCAGAGAGGCAATACGCATACACCCCATGATAATGCTGGAAACATTAAGTTCAGTGCCAAGAATAGAATAATACTTCATGAAAAAGTCCCTTCATAATAAATGACGCTTTCATATGGCCTCAGAACCAAATGGCCGTCTTCGACTGCAATATCTGCATAATTCCCAATCATTTTTTTGCATCCGGCTGTCCAAGACGTATTGGGCAGTACAACTTTCTTTCCGGTCAGGTTATTGAACACAAACAACTCGTCTCCATCCAAGAAGCGCCGGTAGGCAAATACGCCTGCACAGTCCCCGCAGAGAAACTCGATCTGCCCGTCTGAAATAACAGGTTGCTCTTTTCTCAGCCGGATGAGCTTTTTATAGTAGTGCAGAATGGAATCTTCGTCCAGCGCCTCTGTCTCCGCATTGATGATTTTGAAGTTGTCCGGCGGAGTGATCCACGGCGTTCCTGTAGTAAAGCCAGCGTTGACTGTATCATTCCACTGCATAGGTGTCCTGCCATTGTCACGGGAACGCTGCCGCAGGATTTCCAGGGCTTCTTCTTCCGTTTTACCGTTCTGGAGCATAATCCGGTAGTAATTTAGACTTTCCACGTCCCGGTACTGGTCGATGCTGGTGTATCCGGCGTTTGTAATCCCCAGTTCCTCTCCCTGGAAGATATAGGGGGTTCCCCGGAGAAGATGGATACAAGTTGCCAGCATCTTGGCCGATTCTTTCCAATATCTCTTGTCATTCCCAAACCGAGAAACCGCTCTGGGCTGGTCATGGTTGCACCAGAAGACGGCATTCCAACCATTCGCGTCCTGCATTTCCATCTGCCATACGGTTAAAAGTTCTTTCAGTTTGGTGATATCAGGGGCTTGCAGCTCCCACTTGTTTCCGTCCTTATAGTCCACTTTCAGATGATGAAAGCTGAAGGTCATGGACAGTTCCTTTTCATCTGGGTTCGTGTAGCGGATACAGTTATCCAGGGAGGTGGAAGACATCTCACCTACTGTTACCATGTCCCCAATCCCGGCATCTGCCACCAGCTCTTTCAGATATTCGTGGACATGAGGGCCGTCGGTGTAGAAACGCCGTCCATCGCCGGTGTCATCATCCTGGAATACTGTGGGCTTGGAGATCAGGTTCACCACGTCAAACCGGAAACCTTTGACTCCCTTTTTCTTCCAGAACCCCAGAACATTTTTCAGTTCCTCCCGCACTTCTGGATTATCCCAGTTCAGGTCCGCCTGCGTTTTGTCAAACAGATGCAGATACCATTTGCTCAGTTCAGGCACATAGGCCCAGGCATTCCCGCCGAACTTGGATTCCCAGTTGGTGGGCGGCGTGTCCGGCGCGCCGTCCTGGAAGATGTAATAGTCTTGATATTTCTTCTCCCCCGCCAGTGCCCGCCGGAACCACTCATGCTCCGTGGAGGTGTGGTTGAACACCATGTCAAACATCAGCCCAATACCCCGCCGTTCCGCCTGTGCAATCAATTCCTCCACATCCTCCATCGACCCAAACACCGGGTCAATGGAGAGATAATCGGAAATGTCGTAACCGTTGTCGTTCAGCGGCGATTTGAAAAAAGGAGTCAGCCAGAGATAATCAATACCCAATTCCTGCAAATAGTCCAGCTTTTCGATCACGCCG
The DNA here is from genome assembly GCA_947177005.1 of uncultured Clostridia bacterium. Classification (GTDB taxonomy): domain Bacteria; phylum Bacillota; class Clostridia; order Oscillospirales; family Oscillospiraceae; genus Pelethomonas. The sequence continues at coordinate 7,499 of CAMWSZ010000135.1, forward strand.
CGAATATCACCG